>CAZSVY010000314.1:0-4084 GCA_964610495.1 uncultured Methanosarcinales archaeon | reverse complement strand
AAATCCGAATCCTCGATTTTTTTTCCTTTCTCCCTTGCCTTTTATTAGATAAAATTAACTTCTATCCTTTACTTCCAGACACAGGTTATTCTTCTTTCCGGTCTTCCATACCGACTATTTCTTTCCCCGGTTCAGGGCCTGGAGCCCGAGTTTTACGGGGGCCGGGAGTTTCCCGCATTGCATGACTTTCATCTGCCCAGGGGAAATAAGTTTGAAAGCTGCATTCATGAGAGTATCGGATTTCATAACCCCATCCATGAGCTGCCTTGCCTGCACTGAGGTTTCAAGTGCAGATCCGAATTGAGCTCGCCAGCGGCGGTCATACTCTTCAAGCCTGCACTTCCCGGCTGCAAATTCGGCTGCAGTTTCTCCTGCTACCTTTCCGGCGATCATTGCAGGAGGGATTCCACCTCCGTTTGTTGCAAAAATCTGGCCGGCTGCATCCCCTACAATCAGCGCGTTTTCGGTTGCGGTTTTTTCCGGAGCGCCGTTTACAGGGATAATGCCTGCAATCACATTCATGATTATGCCGTGTTTCAATTTCGGCCCTGCAAGAGGATGATCCCGAATAAAGCGGTGGAGGTATTCTTTTGCAGAGATCTTTTTCTCAGCCATTCCGCTCTGGATTCCGATTCCCACGTTTGCCCGGTCCCTGCCTTCGGGAAAAATCCAGGCATAGCCGCCGGGCACGAAATCTTTTCCGAAATACATCTCCAGAGCAGAAGGATCGATATCCACATTCCTGATCTGGTATTCAATAGCAACCGAGATTTCCCTTGATTCAGGCTTAAACGCAAGCCCTTTTGATTTTGCGACCAGGGAATTGGGACCGTCGGCTCCTATGATAGCCTTTGCTTTGATTCTATGTTTCCCAAAGACTCCTGAAGTCTCAACAGTCGTGCCCTCAATTTTCGTTACACGGGTTTTGACCATCAGTTCTGCCCCTGCTCTTGCTGCCTGCTCGGCAAGGAACTGGTCATACCTGCGCCGGTCAAGGACTGCGCCCCTGACAGCGAACTCTTTAACACTGCAGTTTGGAGGGACAATGCGCTGCGTATCAATGCGCTGCAGTACGCAGGAATCAGGATAATTTTTCAGCGTATCCGGGAGCCTGGCGTCACGGAGCAGGGCCTGGACTTCAGAAGCATCGGGAAGAAAACCGGCACACTGAATGGGGCTTCCTATTTCTCTTTTTTTGTCAAGAAGAAGCACCGAGGCGCCGCTTTTTGCGGCATACAGGGCGGATGTAGAACCTGCAGGACCTGCACCCACAACGATTACATCATAAGAGGCTTCGGGGATCATGAAAGGGTCTTCCTGTTATTCATTTTAGCTTTGCAATTTACAGGAACTATTTATTAATCCTTTCCCGAAGCCAGAAAAATAAGGGTAATCAATTATAGTAAGTTTTTAAAGGTATGAAAAGTTATAAATATGATTAAATGGTACAACGGTTACCGGCTTCCTGCGCCGAAGAAAGGAACTAAAGGAGCAAAGAAAAATATGAGACAGATAGCAATCTATGGAAAGGGCGGGATTGGAAAATCCACTACCACGCAAAATCTGACTGCTGCCCTTTCGACTATGGGGAACAAAATTCTTCTTGTAGGGTGCGACCCGAAAGCAGACTCTACCAGAATGTTGCTTGGAGGCCTGAACCAGAAGACCGTGCTTGATACTCTGAGAAGTGAAGGAGACGAAGGAGTCGACCTTGACACTGTTGTGCAGCCGGGTTTTGGAAATATCAAATGTGTGGAATCCGGAGGGCCTGAACCCGGAGTCGGATGCGCAGGCAGAGGAATTATAACTTCCATCGGGCTGCTCGAAAACCTTGGGGCATACACCGATGACCTTGATTATGTGTTCTACGACGTACTCGGCGATGTCGTATGCGGAGGGTTTGCCATGCCTATCCGCGAAGGAAAAGCCAAGGAAATTTACATAGTGGCCAGTGGAGAACTGATGGCTATCTATGCAGCAAACAACATCTGTAAAGGGCTTGCCAAGTTTGCCAAAGGTGGAGCCCGTCTGGGAGGCATTATCTGTAACAGCAGGAATGTCGATGGGGAACGTGAACTCCTTGAGGCTTTCGCAAAGAAACTGGGAAGCCAGCTGATCCACTTCGTGCCCAGAGATAACATTGTCCAGAGGGCAGAGATTAACAGAAAGACCGTAATTCACTTTGACCCCGAATGCAACCAGGCCAAGGAGTACCTGACCCTTGCCAACAACGTCCAGAACAACACCAACCTCGTTGTCCCGACTCCGCTTCCCATGGAAGAGTTAGAAGCCATGATGGTGGAATTCGGAATTGTTGAGATGTGAGATGCAGAGGAGATGAAAACGATGCAAATGATACGCGCAATCATCAGGCCAGGTATGGAGTCAAAGGTTATCGAGAGCCTTGAAAAAGAGGGCTGTATTTCCCTTACAAAAATGGAAGTTTTTGGAAGAGGGAAGCAGAAAGGAATCCATATAGCAGACATACACTACGACGAACTCCAGAAAACCATGCTCCTGATGGTAGTCGAAGACGAACACAAGGACAAAGTTATACAAACTATAATGGAATCTGCCAGAACCGGAAAGTATGGGGACGGAAGAATCTTCGTAAACCCCGTGGAAGAGGCTTACACCATAAGAACGGGAAAAGCCGGACTTTAAACCCGGTTTTTCGGAGGAAAATCCCCATGAAAGAGATTACTGCGATAATCAGGATGAACAAAGTCCAGAAAACCAAGGAAGCCCTGTTGGAATGCGGCTTTCCCTCATTTACTGTAAGAAGGGTAATGGGCCGTGGAAAACAAAAAGGGCTCTGCTTTGAATTTAATCCCCCCCTTCCTGACCCGGAGAAGGAAGCTGAAACCTGTATCCATTTCATCCCGAAAAGGATGTTCACGGTTGTAGTGGACGATGCCAGTGTGGACGAGATAGTCCGAAAAATTATCGAGGTAAACCAGACAGGGCATCTTGGAGACGGAAAGATTTTCGTGTCAAATATTAGCGAAGCGCTCCGCATCCGGACTGGAGAGAGCGGAGAATCAACCGTTAACAGGGAGCTGGTATAAATGGGAGCGGAAATTGGTTCGGGAATTGAAGACAAACAAAAACTTGTCGATGACATGCTGAAGGTGCTCCCGGAAAAAGCTGCAAGGAACAGGAGAAAACACATAGTTGTCAGGGACTGTTCCACCGAACAACACATAGAAGCTGACGATAAGGTAATTCCCGGCATCCTCACAAATCGCGGTTGTGCCTTTGCAGGTACCAAGGGTGTGGTCTTCGGGCCGATCAAGGACATGGTCCACCTGGTTCACGGCCCCATAGGCTGTGCTTACTTCACCTGGGGAACCAGGCGAAACCTTGCAAAGGCAGAGGAAGGCGGAGACAACTTCACGAATTACTGCGTATGCACTGACATGAAGGAAACAGATATCGTTTTTGGGGGAGAGAAGAAGCTCAAAAAAGCTATTGACGAGATTGTGAAAATCTTCAACCCCGGAGCTATCACTATCTGCGCAACCTGCCCCGTAGGGCTTATCGGAGACGACATTGAAGCCGTTTCCAGGGAAGCTGAAAAAGAGCATGGGATAAAGATAATCCCCGCCCGCTGCGAAGGATACAGAGGAGTCAGCCAGTCGGCAGGCCACCACATTGCCAGCAACGCCCTGATGGAAAACCTGATAGGAACTGAGGAACTGGAAAACCCCACCCCCTTTGACATTAATATCTTCGGAGAATACAACATCGGAGGGGATCTCTGGGAAATCCAGCCGATCTTTGAAAAAATCGGGTACAGAATAGTTTCAAGCCTGACCGGAGACGGCTCGTTCCACAAAATTGCACAGGCCCACATGGCAAAGCTCAGTAGCCTGCTCTGCCACCGTTCCATCAACTACACAAACCAGATGATGGAAGAAAAATACGGGATTCCCTGGTTGAAGGTCAATTATGTAGGCACGAAGATGACCGCCAAATCCCTCCGGAAAATGGCACAGTTCTTTGAGAACCCAGAACTTACCCTGAAGACTGAAGAAATAATTGCCGAAGAAACCGCAAAGTACGCGGATGAAATCCAGAGGTA
>CAZSVY010000313.1:0-7716 GCA_964610495.1 uncultured Methanosarcinales archaeon | reverse complement strand
GAAACTGTCGGGGAGCTAAGCGATAATCCCGATCTGGAAGCCGAAGGTAGCGTTGAAAAGCTTGAAGGTAAGGCAAAGGAAAAGAAAGGTCAAATCAAGAAGGTATTTGAGAAGTAAAAAGCGGCGCATCATGCGCCTGCTTCGGCTACAGAATTCTGATCTTTTTCGATGCCGGGTTGAGAATCCGGGAGGTTAAAATGTTCCTGGAGTAACATCATTGGTAATTCATCAATCAAGTTAACCCGTGTAACTCTGCGTAATTGGCATTCCAGGAGCATGATCTTTCTATTTTTTACCCTCAACGGGATATTTTAATTATATTTCAGGAATTAAGAACGGAGCAGGCGAGAATAAAGCCTGATTTCTTCGATAAGCTTTCGGTATGTATTTTACCTCAACCCGGAAACTTAATCCAGGCTTTCCTTCAAGAACCGTCGCATTCTTTTACAAACTGTATTAGCGCCTGGTCTATGTTCTCACAGCTGACAAAGAAAGGCTTGTCCGTAACCCGGATTGTAAGATTTGACGCTCCATCCCATTCGAAGTCTGCAGTAAACCCCCGTCCCGAAAGCTCTCCTTCATTCCCCGGCGGGACACTGACGTCGGATTCCTGAAGCCTCTCTTTCATACACTCAAACCTGTCGGGCGTAACGTTAACAAATTTAATGGGCCTGCACCCGCTCCCTCCAAACTGCGCCTGAACGAATCCAGCAGAAAAAACCAGGCATAGTACCAGCAGGGAAACTATTAATTTCATTTTCATTCCTTACCCCCTGTACAAATTCGGCCATTTGACTCGGCCGGATACACAGACTTAATAAAGTAAGTAAATTAATGCAAATAAATTAATATAAAATTTAGCATGATATAATCAATAATAAATATTGATTTACATACTTAACCTCTATTAAGCGTCTAGCTTCTATTGAGTATGTATTCAGTCTGGTTTTCAGAAATAAAAGTAACTTTGAAATATCCATAGACTTTTGAGTCCGAATCGAGATTCGTTTCCCTAAGCTTAAACATGCTAAAGTTAACTTGTATAGTTATCTCAGGGCAATCCCGATTCAGGAATCTATAACCTCTTCTTTTTCCAGCTCATCAAGATACGGAGCAAGCGCGGATAGAGCCTCTGCTTTTTGATACTCGGATTTAATCCCGGATGCCAGCTTAAGGGCTTTTTTAAGAATCTCCTTTTTTCCTTCTTCATCCAGATATGGAAGAATATACGAGAGGGCTTCGGGCCTCATATCTTTATCTTTAAGGTTGGAAGCCAGTTCAAGGGCCTGTTCTATAACTTCCTGTTTTCTTTGTTCATTCAGGTACATAATAAGAAAAGAAAGAGCCTGTACCTTTTGATAGTCAGAGTGAATCACTGTTACCAGTTCAAGGGCTTTTTCAATAAGTCTTTCATTTTTCGACCCGTAAAGATGCGGAGCAAGTGAGGAGAGTAACTGAAATTTTGCGTCTCCATAACGAATATCGGGGGCAAAGACAAAGATATTTTCGATAAGCCTCTCTTTTCCCGGCCCTCTCAAATGTGGAGCAAGCGAAGAAAAGACAAGGGCTCTTTCGTTTTCATCCTGAATATTGGAGGCAGAGTAAAGAGCTTTTTCTATAAGTTCTACTTTTCTTGGGCCCTCCAGGATAGGAATGATCATGGCAAGAATCTCTGACCTCAGATCACCGTATTGAATATTCGAGGCAAAGTCAAGGGCTTTTTCCATAAATTCTTCTTTTTCTGGCCCCTCCGTATAAGCAATAAGTGAAAGGAGACTCTTTAACTTTTTAGACTTATTTTGAATATTAGACTCGATTTGTTTAAAATCTGCAATTTTTGCCATTCTTATGGAAATGGGACTATCTTCTACTGTAATTCCCTGGTTAAGCTGGATGTGCATGTAAGGTTGCCGCTGGTTTTTGACAGCATTCTCGAATGCAACTGTCTGGTCAGATACGATCTCTTCAGTACCCGACGTTTCGGAACTCTCTAATCCTTGAACAGTACTGTTTTTTTCAACGAATTCTTCAAACATCCTATTAAATTCTTCATACACTTTTGCTCTATCAGTTGAGGTTTGCTTCGCATACCCGGCCGAACGCTCTTCAGTCGCCATCTTCTGCACTTCTAAGGCCGTTATCCTCTGTATTTCCTCGTTATCCATAAAAAATGAAATTTCTTTAGCCAAATCAGGATTTTTCTCAAAAGTTTTCGAAATTTCCTGGATCAAAATTTGCTTCACATCCGGATCATACGGCGCAATAACCATATCTCCTGCGGCTTCTCTTAACTCAGGCCTTTCTCCCGAAGACAGTTTTCCCCATAGATTTTTCTTAATTTCCCAAACCTCAGGTCCTACTTTTTTGCCAGCTTCTTCAGCCGCTTTTTTAGATCCAATGATCAGATAAGATATCACAGGTTCAATAAAATCTGTTACTGTTTGTGCCAGCCTGAAAACTATACCCTGTTGCCGCATGGTTCCATCCTTTTATTTAATAAAATATTAATCTTCTCTCTATAGTTTAATTTCATTTTTTATAATTTATCTTTATCCTTTATCGTTTAATTACATAACACATTGATAAACTACGTATAATATCTGTATCAGACTATATAATTAAGCAATTATATAGGCCCAAATCATTTATTATTCTCAATTTAATATACTCTGTTGGAAATATAAGGGAAAATTAACTTAAATAAGATTGAAACAGTGTTTCTCTAAAATGGGAACCCATTTTTATAACTCACGAGGAATTCTACTACAAATCGAAATACAGATTCGAATCTGCTAAACGTCGGTTCTTTCCGGACCTATTTTTATATGTTAAGCAAACGGGAGTTGATGTGATGAAACTTATTGAGATAGATGAAAAAGGCAAGGTTGCAGTATCGATTAATAATCTTACACATATGATTAAAGATATTATAAGCTCAACTGCCGAGCTGTACACAAGAAACCCTCCCTAGGAGAATGCATCAACTGCCATGTTAAAGAAGCTTGGTTTCCATTTCGTTGCCAGGCTGGAGCATCCTGAAGATGGCGAAGTATGGGAATAGCAGCTAAAGAATCCGAGCAGGGACTGAACAAGTATTTGACGGCTGAAGGGTACCAATAAAAACCGAACGAAACTTTTTATGAGAAATCGGGTTAAATTTAAAAACTCCTTAGCAATACTTTTCAGTATGAGAAATTTAAAAGATCAATTTAAAGGTCTAACGCTGTCTTAGAGATATGATACTGTCTGAAGATCTGATGCTGCCATTTCCTATATCTTGCTCCCTCTTTTTTACTCCATTTTTAATTTGTTTTTGGAAAAGGCCGCCCGTTTCGCTGTCGTCGAGTGTCCCTGAATCCTGAAAAGAAAACTATATCTCGCCCCTGGTCTGAGAGATCCTGATCCGGAAGCTGGTTTTTCCATCTGTCCAGTTAGTTTTTACCATTAATGGTTGCAATTATTTCCTGAACGGCTGCAGTTAACAAATGGCTTTAGCTAATTCTCGGTCAGACACTTAATAATTTTTACTGCCGGCTAAAATCCGGAATCAATAGTTATAAGAGGTAACCTGCCAGATTGGGATATTGTAAATAAAAGATTGTAAATAGGACGGCATTAGAGCAAAAGTTGGTGGAAATTCTTGAGTGAGCAGCCAGAAATACATGATAGGACTTTCAGTCAGGTTCCGGATGAGAGAATAAAGGCTGCAAGGCAGTTAGGAGCCCTTTTCGAGGCTTTTCCTGACCGGAAGCAGGCTTTTGAAGACCTATTAAGGCTTTGTTCTGACGGAGAGAATGCAGTCCGGGAAGAAGCTATCAGTTCCCTTGTAACGGTTTTTCCTAATGTGCCGGACAGGGAGCTTGTATGGAATAAACTTGTTAATCTGACAGCTTATCCGGCAGAGTCGGTAATGACGGCTGCAGCCAATGCTCTGGTCAGTATTTTTTCCCTCATGCCGGACAAAAATAAGGCATGGAAAGATCTTGCCGGGCTGATAAACTCCCGATCAAGCATGGAAGATGTGAGCAGGGAAATTGTCAGCTCACTTTACTATCTGGTACCAGAAGTTCCTGATAAGCAGCGGGTGTGGAGAGACTTGCTTGAGATGGGATCTTCGGAGGATTCCTATGTGCGGGAAAAGTCGGCTTCGCTTTTAAGCCTGGTTTTTCCGGAACTGGCGGATGAGGAAAAAGAAGAAGCCTGGAATGAGGTACTGGAACTGGCTACCGAGTCTGCGGATGAGAAGGTAAGGGAACAGGCTGCCCGCGCTCTTGGCGCTGTTTACGCGCAGATGCCGGACGAGCTGAAGGACGAAACCCTTGAGACGCTGCTGGAACTTGCCGTATCGGGAAACCCTGAGGTCCAGAAGGAAGCTCTTCTGGCTCTACCATCGGTTTTTTCTCACATTCCGGATAAGAAAAAGGCCTGGGATGATATCCTCAGGCTTACCGGAGACGAGAATGGATATATCCGAAAGCAGGCCATAAATGCCCTGGTTTTTATATTTCCTGATATGCCGGACAAGAGAAAGGTCTGGGCTGATTTCCTGAGCCTGATAGGGGCCAGGGACACGCATGTAAGGAATGCAGCAGCTGATGCGCTTGTATCCTTATTTCTAGGTCTGGATAACAAAGATTCACTCTGGAAGGAACTTGTCGAATTATCCGGGGATGAAAACGAAGACGTGCGGAACACAGCAGCGGATACTCTCACGAAGGTTTTTCCATACATTTCCTGCAGGTGCGAGGCATATTCCGAGCTTGTGCACGTGGCTGAAACGAAGGACAGTTCCGTACTCCGAAAGGTTGTAGATACGCTTGCTTCTGTTGATCCCGAATTACGCCACAAGTGTGAAGTAAATGAAGGGGAGTGGGAAAAGATGAAAAAATGTAATTCCGGAGAGCGAGGTGAATTGTTGGAGAAATTTGCACTCGAAAGAAATAGCAAATCTGAAGAAGCTGATAAATCCGAAGAAGATGGCAGATCTGAAGAAGATGGCGAATTCGGAGAAAAAGATAAATCAGGAAAAAAGAAAGAAACCGGTAATCTGCAGGTTAAAGAAAAAGCTCTTAAAAAGCCTGCCTCTGATCTTGCCGGGCCTGAAGTTGACAGCAGGGCATACATACGAAAAAAAGATACGACGGACTTATTTGCCAGGTCAGGCTCTGGTCTTCCGGACAAAGATGAAGTTGTAAATAAGCTTATTAACCTGAGTTCGGACCCGGATCCCCAGAGACGAAGAGGGGCAATAGAAGCTCTGCTTGCTGCCTATTCCCGATATACCGGCAAAAAGCAGGATATCTGGAACGAACTTCTTAATCTTACCGGGGATGAGGATACAGGCGTCAGACGGGATGCTGCAGATCTGCTTTCGGATATTTTTCCAGGGATTGAGGAAAAATCCGCAGTTTTTTTCGACCTTGTCAGGCTCACTGGAAGCCAGGATGCCCAGCTCCGGAAGAGAGCTGCAGAACTTCTTGCGGCTGCTTTTGCTTATTCTGAAAATAAGCAGGCAGACTGGAACGAACTTGTAAGGCTTGCATCAGTTGAAGACCGCGAAGTCAGAAAAGGAGCGGTTCTTGCCCTATCTTCGGGCTATACAGAGGTTCCCGATAAAGGAAAAGTTTGGATGGACCTGCTAAGGCTCTCCGATCATAGCGACAGTTTTGTGCAGCGGGCGGCAGCACGGGCACTTGGAGCTGCTTTCTTCCATGTGCCGGACAAAACCCAGGCCTGGAGAGACCTGAAGGCGCTTACTGATAATCCGTATGTTTATGTTCGAAGGTATGCTCTCCGCTCGCTCGGAAGGGCTTCTCTCTGGAGGGCGCTAAGGGCAGAAAACGAGGCCACTTACATTTTCGGGTTGAAGGAAGCTGTCAATTACTTTAAAGAGGCATCAGAAACCTCTGTTGGCTTCCATATTCCTGAGTTCTATTACCATTTCTATCAAGCTCTGTTATTCGTCCTTTTCAGTGACAGGCCTGGCATAGCAAAACTTGAGAGCGAGCGGTACCTCTTGAAAATGGCCGATGAAGTCAGGGAGGAGGATGAAGACCAGGAGTTCCTTGAGATTTCTGAACAGTTTGCAGGTTTTCTCACACGCGCAGGAGAGCTCTCCCCTGGCGACCTATCTGGACAGAAAAAGCTGCTTGAAGCCTCTGTTCTAACTTTTGACCGGTTATCAGGCCTCTTTGAACACAAAGAAGAAGAAGCTATTTTTGCCCAGAAAACCGCGAAAAAAGAAAAAATTGTGAAAAAAGAGTACTCGAACCTTGGAAAAGCACTTCTGGAGCGGGTAGAGAAAAAGACGTCGTCCTTAACAAAAGAC
This sequence comes from uncultured Methanosarcinales archaeon, assembly GCA_964610495.1. GTDB lineage: Archaea > Halobacteriota > Methanosarcinia > Methanosarcinales > Methanosarcinaceae > Methanosarcina. The sequence continues at coordinate 1,388 of CAZSVY010000313.1, read as the reverse complement.
CGTAAGAAAAAGAATTTCTGACCTGAAATAAGAAAAGTAAAGATGTCGCAAACTCCTTACCTGGCAGTTTATATCCTATCCTGCCATCCTTTTTTTATGTACGAGGCAGGAATCGAAGTAACTGATGCGGACTTTGAGTTTGCAAAACCTCCCTTCTCAAAAAAGTTCCTTTGCCAGGTATTCGAAAAGTATCAGCTTGATTTTATTGCCTATTTCGGCGAAAATATGTTCTATATCACAGGGCAAAACTCGGAACCTTTCGTGCCTCTCTATCCGGGTACAGGATATCCTGAAGATATCGAACTCGTACTTGATTTTATGACACGCGAGAGAATCCGCAGGCTCAGGTATGAAAAAGGCGTGCTCTTTCGGTCCGAAATCCCAGGGTTGTACGATTCCAGGGTGCACTGAGCTCACCCTAAGAAATAAGGCCCGAAAAAGGGGAAACAAAGTAAATGAGCCTGAAGAAAAAGAGAAATAACCGCATCTGAGGCAAATACCTGGTTGCTTTTTTCCTTTTGTTCGGGTTATTTATAGTTTTATTCCAATATAAACATTAAAAAATTTATCTTTATCATTAACCGGAGGGGTATTAAATGATACATCAATGGGAGTATGATTCTCGCAGGCTTAATGGCTTGAACATGCCACAAATGATGAGCGAACTCGAAAGAATCGGAAACGAAGGCTGGGAACTGGTTTTGATCAAGAACGACATTGATGAAAAAGGCACAGTAACTGCGGTTTTCAAACGGAAAAAGAGCGAGACAATATCTGTATAAAAACTCTGTTTTTCATTTTACTACCTTTTTACTGTTTTTACTCTCTTTTAAAACTTTTACTAGTTTGAAGAGCGCTGATAATATTCTGTTAACGATATTTTGTTTAGAGAAAAGATTGCGTTCTCATCTGGAAATTCTGGAAGTTCCGAACGGCACTTATTAGGTCTTATTCAGGAAGAGGTTTGGTACTGGACTCACGGGTTGCGAGCTTCTTATCTCTTCACTTTTAGAGTAGATTTTTCGGAGTAGGCGTTGAAGTATTTCTTGTGGAATAGGTCTTGCTATGTGGTCTTGTGATGAGAACGCAAGTTATACTATGTTCGCACCATATATAATATTTTTAACACATAATGTTATTTTAGCTTTATTTTGTTAGTGTATAGATCTAATTTTTCTTTATTGGTTTAACCTTATATCATTAAACTACCCGATTTCCGTCTCGGCAGAGTTGCGGCTCTGCAGCGCGCTGCCCTTTTCGCTGCGCTCCGCTTCGCTCAAGAGGGCTAATTTATAAATCAAGATACTGAAGTGAGCTCAAGAGGGTATATTCATGGGACAGAAATTTTACGTATTTTCGCCCGAGTTTCGCAAATCTTTTCAAAAAAG
>CAZSVY010000312.1:0-11578 GCA_964610495.1 uncultured Methanosarcinales archaeon | reverse complement strand
TGAGTAATTGAAGTGTTTGCAGCAACAAGTGCCACTGCATAAAAAAAGGCTGCAAAGGAAAGTGTTCTAAGTATCATTTGTTTAAGAAATTTTGAAATTTTCCCACCCCTGAGATATAAATTATCTTGAGATATAAACTACCTGAGGTATAAACTACCTGAGATATGAATTATTTTAAATATATTCTATCAAATGAATGTTTTTCGAGATATAGGTTACTTCAGGGAGGGGATCGAAATTAGTAAATTAACAGATAAGAGAAAAAAGGGAAATTGAAAATCGGAATACAAATACAGATAAAACAGGGGAAAAAGTGGAAAACAAAGGAAAAAGAGGAAAAAGAGAAAAAAGTAGAAAGAATGGGGGAAAAATAGGAATAAGTTAGAGAAAATTGGAAAAACTGAGAAAAAGTAGATAAAGATAGAACGAAACTGAAATCAACTAAGCTAACAAAAAAATTAAAGTGAAGAATAGACCTCTTCCTTAATAAGCTGTATGGCCCTATCCACACCTTTAAGCACGTCCGGGCTTATTTCCTGCGTAGCTTCTGTAACAATAGATCCGATTTCAATTCCTATGACCACGATTTCCGGAAGCGTTTGAACCTGCTCCCCGATTTTCAATACATCTGTTATTGTCAGATCATGTGCCGAAACCAGGGGGTGAAACTCGGTACCGCCCAGCAAGTCCTTTCCTTCTATCCGGTGTACGGTACCTGGAGGGCTATCTGCCAGAATCGCATCCACTATAATGACCTTTTTTGCGCCGTCGAGAAGATTGAGAAGGTCAAGCCCGCAGACTCCTGCATCTTCGATATCAAGGTCTTTGAGGTTTTTAAATTCGGTTTTGTGAAGAGCCTCTATTACCTTGAGTCCAACGCCGTCGTCTCCCATTAATGGGCTTCCGCAGCCAAGAATGCGTACAGGAGCATTTAGTATAGACATATTTTTCACTCAAACGAAAAAGAAGTTAAAAAGGTATACAGGCTTTTCAAACATGCCCGTACTACCTTAAGTTTAGTGTTTTTCTTTAAGATATTTTCAGCGTCTGTGCTTTGTAGGAATATACTTTGTTTTAGCTGTGATAAGCTCGGAGTAATGAGTGTCTGAAAGATCCTCTTTTCCTGTCAGGAAGATGGCTTTGTAGTACTTCCAGACATGAGGGTCGAACTCCAGAATACCAACATGCACTACCAGTTCAAAGACAAACCAGTAAGTCATCAGCAGGTGAAGCAGCCTGAAGAACTGAATGGAAGTCAAATTGAATACAGGCGCAACCAGGTCTCCAATCGAAAGAATCCATGATCCTATTGGCAGGCCGAAAAGTGACCAGTCAAGCTTGTATAGAACAATGCCTGAAATCGCAATTAAGAAGATAGCTGTCCCTTCAAGCACAATCAGGATCTTCATCAGGGGATGGAGTTTAGTCTTGTAGTGGCCGGTAGTCTCATCATAGATGCTAAATGCCGGGTATCTGCCTTTCCTGAAGAAATTAGCAACTATATCCTTCATACGCACTGCATCTTTAGGACCAAAAATGTAATGGTCCGTGAAGTGAGATATTTTTCCCATAAACCCGTGGCCTTCGGAAAAAATGTTGTACGGGATAAGGATCCAGTTCACTGCAAGCAAGAACGGAACCGCGATCATGTGAAGAGCGCGGGCTGTATGGAAACTCATAAAGTCCCATCCAGCATAGATCTTTAACCCGGTGATGATGAGCACTATCATCGCAACAGCATGGACGGTATGAGCTATCCTGTCAGTTACGGTATAGCGCTCAACAACCATTGACCGGTTGTCGTGAGATTTCATTGTGGGTATCTCCTTGTACTATACTTAGAGTATTCTTAGAGTATTTGGAGCGCGTTTCCCAGTCAGGTCAATGGTGTGGACTGCACATGAGATGCAAGGATCATAGGACCTACCCATATGGTAGATGCTAACTGGATTGGTATAATCGACATCTCCGATTGTGTTGATTTTTGAACCAATGAGGGACTGTTCGAGCGGACCAGGGATGCCATTGCTGTCTCTTGGGGACATTAACCAGGTACCCGGAACTATACACTGATAGTTGGTAACCTTTCCATTGCTGCCAGCAGAAATCCAGTGACCAAGAGCTCCACGAGGTGCTTCCCATAGGCCCATTCCCTTATTATTTTTAGCCGCATTAAGGTCTATAGGCACGGAAATCTTGCCGCTGGGGTCGTAGTCAACTGTTACCCAGTTGAGAAGTTCATATGCGAGAATTGCGGTTTCCTGCATACGAGCCAGCATTCTGGTGTAAACATTAGCTGCAGAGTAGCCGTTTTCAGCAAAGGCCAGAGCCAAACCGGTTACTAGCGGCTCTTTTATATTTAGCATGCGTGCAAGAGGCCCGACTTCACCTGGAATTCCATCGTATCTCGGAGCCTTGTCCCAGCTGTACTGGCTATCCGAACCTCCTGCGAAGACGATTTTATCTGGATCCGTAAACGGAACGGTTTCACCTTTCACTGGCGCGAGGTCGTTGTCACTGTTCTGGTAGAAGGAGTGAGCAGTACTCTCCGTAACCTTGTCCGGATCAAATTTCAGATATTCGAGTTTTCCTGATACCACACCTGAGGTGAAAATACGGTCTCCTGCTGGACTCCTCGGGTCGTATCCGTCTTTGGGCTTGTAGTATCCACCATATGAAACGAAGCAGATCTTTGAGGGATCCTTGTACCCACCGATTGTATCATGTTTAAGGCTTGCTGGAAGGCCAAGAAGGTTTTCTCCTACAAGTTCGGAACCAAAAGCTGCATAGAATTCAACATCTCCCCAACCTGCGTCTTTGGAGAAGTCATTTGAAGTCACTGATTTGTCAATAAGTCCCTTGAGATGTTCGGCAACAAAGCTTACTGCTTTTTGAGGAGAGCTTGCCTTATAGGTATTTTCGATCCAGGTATCAAAATCAACTTTCAGAGTGTGTTTGGATACGAAGTCCATGACCTGCAGATAGTAAGTGGAAATTTTGGTTATATCTGCGATAGTAGCCGGGTAGGTATATCCACCTGGATAAAGGGATGAAGGCCCAGGCATTCTCCCGGCAATAAGTGCGATAGCCTCCTGAAGGCGTTTCTTTTCAGGAATTGCTGCAAGATAGGAACTTCCCACAGGTACGGACTGGCCATCCATCTTGTAGCTGATTGGGGCAAACCTTCCAACCATCTCATTCCAGACTGCGTTTCCGGTGTCTCCCCGTGTTGTAAGGACCTTTTTGTACGCCGGGTTTGCAAGGTCAGGGCCAAAGAGGATATATATATGAGTTGCATGACTTGCAACCATGTTCAGGCCCTGGAAGATGTTCCTCATTACAAGAGCATCTTTTGGAACTTGATCAGCCACGCCATAAAGATCATCAAGAGCATTTGTAGCTGCCAACCCATGAGCAAGAGGACAGACACCACAAATTCTCTGGGTAAGAAAAGCTGCGTCTCTTGGATCCTGGTTCTGCAGAATGCGTTCAAAACCCCTGAATATAAGGGAAGATGACTGGGCATCGGTAATAACACCGTTAGCATCTACTTCAGTGGATATGCACTGGTGGCCTTCAATTCTGGTTAAGGGATCAACTGTAACGTTTACCATTTTTCACTCACTCTCCTTTCATTCTCCTTACAGCATGCACACCCGCAGCGACTGCAGCTGCTCCGACAGCAACCTTGGCTACTAGGTCAATGTTTGCTCCGGCAAGCCCTACATCTTCACGTTCAACATACAGGGGTCTTGAGGCGTCTGGGAAGCCCGGCTCAACACAGGCAATACAGGGGCCGCCTGCCTGGGTACACATGCTTACTCCACTGTTCCATTTACGAATTCCACAGTCTGCATGTGCATAAGGAGCCTTACATCCTAATTTCCACAGGCATTTTTCTCCACCAACCTGTTCGTCAAATTCTCCACGGTCATAATACCCGCGGCGTGGGCAGTTTTCGTGCACTGTGTGGTCTGGGGGGAAGAAAACCATTGGCCTGCCGTACTTGTCCAGAACAGCCGGAAGATCGTCAGGTACTTTGATCTTTCCAAGAATTACCGCACCCACAGTCAGAAGGACCCAGTCAGGGTGGGCAGGGCAACCAGGGATGTTGATTACAGGCTTATCGATGCCAAGTTCCTGAAGTATGCCTCCGTTAGCATCTTCCTTTGCAAAAGCTACTCCTCTGTAATCTGTGTCCTTAGCGACCTCGCTGTCAGCAGAGGTAATTCCTCCGTATGCAGCACAGGCACCGACTGCAACGATAGCTACTGCGTTCTTTGCGGCCTCTCCAATGGTCTCCTTGAAAGTCTTGTTACCAATAACCAGGTAGCGTCCTGAGCCGTTCGGACCGTTCGGAATTGAGCCTTCAACGACCAGGATATACTTGCCTTCCTTGTAAAGTTCTTCAAGGAGGATCTCGGAGTTAAGCTCGGCGTTGTTTACAAGCTTACCATCGTTCCAGATTCCCTGCTGTGCACAAAGAGTCTCATGGAAAGCAAGATTGACATTGAGCTTTTGTAGTGCCTGTACGATGTCAGGATTACCTGCATTTAAGACCGATTCGGAACAGCCGGTACATTCTGAACCATGCAGCCAAATAATCCTGGTCTCTGCAAATTCAAGCCCCTTTACGATGTCAGCCTTGTAGGTGCTCAGCATTACAGTTGCACCAAGTCCACCTACAGCTTTCATAAAAGTGCGTCGATCCATTTTTAAGAAGTCCACACTGTCCAGTGTACGGACAAGATTTTTTATTCCAGTACTCATCTCTACCACATCTTGATTTTACCCAAATTATACATCCGAAAGAAAATCTTGAATAATATCCACCGTAATTATATAAATATATACATAAATTTACCACTAATGTTTTCAATGAGGGAATAGTATTTAAGGTTTTTTACACGATGCGATAAATATATTAATTGGCCGCGTCGAAGGTTTATAATTCAACGAGAAATATAATGAGCGATCTAAATAAATAAAATAATTTGATGTATAATATTGAGCTATATAGTACATATAAGTGTAATTGATGCCTTTCGAAGGAGAAAAGAGAATTAGAAAAATCAATTTAATTTTAAAAGTTAAAAGTTGCTGATGAAGTAGTAATTCATATTTAGAAATTTGCTTGTATTATGACAAAAGGCATAAAAATAAGATAAAATGCAGAAAGATTTTGAAGGCAAAGAAAAAATCACTTGTTTGTGGGGATATTTTATAGATCGAACTCTCTCAACCGGGAATGATATTTCGTCATACGAAGCCATGATGTTCCTATTGATACTGTTTGAAATCCCGAAGAGTCAGGGTTATTCTGACCCTTCTAAAAGGTTGCGAGTTTTTAATCCCGCATATTCCCTATAAACTGTGATCAGCAGTGCTCTTGGAGGACTTTTAAGGAAATCTTAAAACAAAAAAGAAGTGCTAAAAGAGCTTATTTTTTGCGTGAAGCTGTAGAAGAAATACTACTCAAGCCCCAATTATTCATACATTTTAGAATTTAGAGAACTCAGATTCAGATAGAGCAATCTTTGAACCATTTTTAAAATACCTTTAAAGCAAGTCATTATTAGGCAAAAAACACTTTTAAATTATGAAAGCGAAATGAGAAAACAAAAAGAATATAAAATAGAACCATAGAGTTTCAAAAAACAATTTTCGACAATATATTTATTCAAAACATAGAATTCGGTTCCTGTTCATGATACCTCCATTTTTCTATTTGCGGCAAGTGGAGAAAGGAAAAACGAGCAGTTAAAAGCAGCAGTAGAGAAATAAAAAAAGGTAAGGGGATGAAGGTTGTTTAACCAGTTAAGGAAGTAAAACTGGAGAAATTTTTTGCTCGGTTGAGACCTGCAAATATATATACCTTACAAATATATATCTCTTGTAGAATAATTCTTGTAAATGACTTATACAGGAATTTATTTCATGTAACAGATAATTCTCATAAATTAATAGAATTGTGAAAGAAAACAGTTCGAGGTAACATGTGTATAGCTATTCCTGGAAAAATAGTAACTGTCGTAAATGAAAACACTGCGACTGTCGATATGGGCGGAATTTGCAGAGACGTGAACATGGCTCTCCTGGGAGGTGCCAGTGAGTCCATGATCGGAAAACATGTCCTTGTCCATGTGGGATATGCAATATCGGAAATATCCGAAGAAGAAAGTGAAGAAACAATGCGTCTCCTCAGACAGATCGCAGGGCTTGAAGATATCGACACCTTCGAAAGCGAATCCCCCTGAAAGCGGATGATGATAAAAAATGGAAAACGGGAATTCTCCTTCAAAGGCATCGATTCCTGAGTTTGAAAAAAAGCTCCTGGAAAGAATTCGAGGCTCGAAGATATCACTTCGCATAATGCATGTTTGCGGAACGCATGAGCGAACTATAGCAAAATATGGGTTAAGGAGTGTCCTTCCGAAAAATATTGAGGTAATAAGCGGTCCCGGATGCCCTGTCTGTGTTACTCCTGAAGAGGATATAAATATTGCAATCGCCCTTGCGAAAAGTGGAGCGACTGTTGTCACCTTCGGAGATATGATGCGGGTTCCCGGTTCAGCCGAAAGTTTACTGGACGCAAAGTCTGAAGGGGCAGATGTGAGGATGGTCTACAGCATTGACGATGCGATTGCCCTTGCAGAGAAAAAACCAGAGCTCGAAGTAGTCTTTTTCGGAATAGGCTTTGAGACCACGGTTCCTGCAAATGCGGCTGCCCTCTTAAGAAAGACACCCGAAAACTTCAGTCTGCTTGCCTCCCAGAAGCAAACTCCACCTGCAATTGAACTCCTTGCCAGGGATGCAGATGTTGATGCCTTTATAGCTCCAGGGCATGTGGCAACCATAATAGGCACAAAACCTTTCGAACCGCTTGCAGAAAAGGGCTTTCCTGTAGTTGTTAGCGGATTTGAGGCAGGGGACATTCTCCTCGGGATAAACCTTTTGCAGATGCAGGTAGAGGAAGGTATCTCAAGAGTAGACAACGGCTACCCGAGAGCTGTAAAACCTGAAGGAAACCCGATTGCGCTAAAAATAATGGAGACGGTGTTCGAAACTTCGGATTCTGAGTGGCGAGGCATAGGAAGAATCGAGAATTCAGGGCTTGCGCTCAGGGAAGAATTTGAGGAAAAAGACGCAGCAAAAAAGCATGAAGATCTGTATGCTTCTGCCCTTGAGGATGTCCGAAAGAAAATAGGAAGAAAAGATAAAAAGCGCTGTATCTGCGCAGCTATCCTTACAGGAAAAGCAAAGCCTTCTCAATGTCCGAACTTCGGGAAGGACTGTACTCCGAAAAGTCCTGCAGGCCCATGTATGGTTAGCCAGGAAGGTATGTGCTATAACTGGTTCAGATACTCCAGGGAAGGAGGTGGCAGGCTTGCATGAACTTTCGATTGCCTATGAGATTTTCGATCAGGTAGTAGCTACTGCTAAAGCCAATGGAGCCATCGAAGTTAAAAGTGTAACTCTTCAAATTGGAAGGTTGAGTCATACAAATCCTGAACAACTGAGCTTTTGTTTCAAGGTTATTGCAGAGGGAAGTATTGCAGAAAATGCGGATTTTATTGTAGAAATGGTAGCCCCTTCCCTTGAGTGCGAGTGCGGATATGAGGGAGCTATAGACGAAGAACAGATACGAGAAAGCAGTGCAATTAGAAGTGAACTTCTTGCTTATGTGGCAGCTATGGATTGCCCTATCTGTGGAGAACAGGCCCACATTACAGGCGGCAGAGAACTGATAATCAAAAGCATCGAGATCGAAACCGAAGAAGATCGAACCGCAGATAGTAATAATAAATAATTCCCCAAGTGATGTTTATGTTAATGCATGTAATCCATATGGGACACGACGTTTACAAAGCAAACGACAAGATCGCTGAAAAAAATAAAAAGAAGCTTGACAAGCATCAGGTTTTCTCAGTAAATGTCATGGGAGCAATTGGCTCAGGAAAGACCACTCTTATTGAAGAGGCAATCAGGCAACTCAAAGAAAAGTATAAAATAGCTGTGATTGCAGGGGATGTAATTGCAGAAATGGATTCTTCCCGTTTCAGGAAACTCGATGTCCCTACCATCCCGGTAAATACCGGAAAAGAGTGCCACCTGGATGCAAAGCTGGTGGAAAAGGCTCTGGATGAAATTGATCTTAATAACACGGATCTCCTGCTAATTGAGAATGTAGGTAACCTGATCTGTCCAGTAGACTTCAAACTGGGGGAACACCTGAGAGTTGTAATCGTGAGCGTGACCGAGGGAGACGACATTATCCTCAAGCACCCTATGATTTTCAAGACTGCAGAGCTTGCAATCATAAATAAAGTTGACATTGCACATGCAGTTGATGTCGATGCCGAGAAAATGCGAGAGGACATCCTTTCCTTAAACCCGAATGTGCCGGTTATCCTGACCTCAAAACATGACTGGGAAAGCCTGGAAACCTGGATTAGCTTTATCGAACTTGGAGTTAAAGAAGCTCAGAAGAAATCAGGTTAAAGAGAATTAAGGTCGAAACCAGGTTATAAAAAGAGTTAAAGCAGATTAAGAAGATCCAGAGGGTTTAGAAGGCGGAAAAAAAGGAGACTTATATGAAACCCAATACCATTTCTCTTGAGCACGGTGCTGGCGGTGAGGTCATGCAGGCACTTATAGGAGAAATAATTCTTAAAAATTTTCGCAATAAAAGCGCAGGCTCGATCGGGCTCGAATGTCTTGATGACGGGTCCACGGTGAGGCTTGAAGGCTTTGATGCAGGATGCGAACTCGTACTGACCACTGACAGTCACGTGATAACACCTGCCTTTTTTCCGAATACCAATATAGGAAGGCTTGCAGTTGCAGGCACTATCAATGACCTTACGGTTATGGGTGCAAAGCCGCTTGCCCTAACCTGTGCGGTCATAGTTCCTGAGGGTTTTTCACTCAGGGAGTTTGAGGAAATAATCAAAACAATGGACGAAACGGCTGCAGAGGTCGGCGTGCCCATAATAACGGGCGATACGAAAACCGTTGAGAAAACCGCTCTTGACTCGATCATACTGAACACTGCAGGCCTGGGGATTACAGATAACCCTGTCAGAGATTCAGGGCTTCAGCCGGGAGATAAAATCGTGGTAACAGGCACTATTGGAGACCACGGAATTTCGCTTATGGCCCACAGGGAAGGTTTTGACTTTGATACCGACCTTGTCTCGGATTCGGCCCCGCTCTGGAAACTAATAGAACCTCTCCTGAAACTCAGAACCCCCGACGGAGAACCCGTTATCACGGCAATGAAAGACCCTACACGCGGAGGGCTTGCAAACTCCCTGAACGAGATGGCAGCAAAATCCGGAGCAGGCATTCTTGTTGAAGAAGACTGGATTCCTTTCAAGCCAGCCGTTTCCGCAGCCTGCGAGATGCTGGGTCTTGATCCCCTTGAGGTTGCAAACGAAGGAAAGGCAATCATCGGAGTCAAACCCGGTTTTGAAGAAGAGGTGCTTTCAATCTTAAGGCAGCATCCTTACGGCAGGGACGCAGCTGTTATAGGAGAAGTTACTCCAGACAACAAAGGAGAAGTAATCCTGAGAAACCGTTTCGGCGGCATGCGTTATGTGGATATGCCTGCCGGAGACCCGATTCCCAGGGTGTGCTGACCGAGTTGCGATTCGGTAGCCTGCCGTCCTTCTCGCTGCGCTCGATAGGACTAATTTATGGATAAGTAAGGTTGCTTTTAGCTCGTTCAAGCGGACTAACTTTTTATTTTTACTTTCATTTTTTCCTTTTTTGGCGACTTCCCATTACAGAAGAAGAACTATGGCGTTCAGTTGCAGTATACTTTGTTTCTTTTTTATCGTTGGGACTCTGGATTATTAAGGATACATCTCAATAGGGGGTTTTGAAACTTTTGTCTGGGCCTTTGTTTTAACAGCAATACATTTTACACTCATGGTCAGATATAGAAAAAAGGAGCAGTTGACAGATAATTCAATCTCCTCAATAATAGACCATTTGCTTCAGCCAAAAAAGCCTGAAGGGAGAAACAGTATACACCCAGAATCCGGACAAAATTTTCGTCTTATTTTGACAATGTTGGTCATTACATACCTTATTTATCGTTATGCAGTTTAAATAAGAATTGAGACAGATTCACTCTTGAAACAACCCCAAAAGCAAGAGGCCTTAAAAAACTTTTTTCTGAGAAAAAAATTAAACTCTTGTTCTGAAATGAGGTACTTTATATTCAATCGCTTTATTTTCATATTTTTTCCAAAATATAAGGCAAGCATATGATTATTATCAAGGGCAGTTTTGGGATGAGCTTTCTGAAAAAACTTGAACGAAGCTTTTGAAGCTTATAAAGAGGAAAGTTTCATGTATGGCAGGAGTTAAAATCGAAAAACGACGTAATCAATGCCTGGATAATAAAAATAACATTTGAAAAAGTGGAGATGGATTAATGATAATGGATTTTAAAGGCAAAAGCCCGAAAATCTCAGAAACGGCTTTTATTGCGGATTCTGCGGACGTTATAGGGGATGTTGAAATCGGGGATTTTTCAAGTGTATGGTTTAATGCCGTACTTCGGGGAGACAGGAACAAAATAAAAATCGGGAACCGGACAAGTATCCAGGATAATGTGGTAATCCATGCAAACCCTGAGAATGGAGTCCAGATCGGGAATGAGGTAAGTGTGGGACACGGAGCCGTACTTCACGGGTGCAGGATCGAAAGCAACGTGCTTATAGGGATGAATTCTACAGTATTGAACGGGGCTGAAATAGGAAAAAATTCCATAGTAGGTGCAAATGCGCTGATTCCCGAGGGAAAGAAATTTCCTGAAAACAGCCTGATTATCGGGATTCCGGGGAAGGTTAAGAGGGAAATTGAGAAATCCGAAATTGAAACCATAACAGAAAATGCTGCAGAATATGTGGAATTTGTCAGGGAATACAGGGAAGAAACGAAAAATACACAAAAAACCTGAAGAGACGAATTATTACAAAATGCCGGAGAAATAAACTATTAAACTATTATAAAAACGGTGAGGTCCATAGAGAAGTAATAGAGTAAGCTGAAGGAATTCGGACTGCCAGTTTTCAAACATATCACGCAGCATGTGATTTGAGTAATCACTGAATACAACAGGTTTATTGTCAGACTCCTGCTCCTGGACATAGGCTACCCATCCAAAAAACCAGTGTCCACACAAAGATAAGAAAAAAATAACGCCGTAATCCAGACATACGAATATTTCTTAAATATATTCATATTGGATTATTTATGTTATTATTACTGTATATTATGCATTATATGGATTAAATATAGAACATTTTTATAACTGCCATGTATAGAAAATCCACCCGGTCATAACAGCTTAATCCAGTATAAAGAAGCAGGGTTTGTCAAGGAGTCATAGCCAGGCTTTTCCAAAGTCTATTCCGATTAAGAGTGGTAAAATAAAAACATATTCTACGCTGTGCAAGGTCGAATTTTTATGGTTTAAACTGCACAACTGGCTTGAAAGGAATCCAAAAAGTTGATGGCTGGGAGTATATTCTATCAACACGCTGATTGAAGATAAACGCGCTTT
>CAZSVY010000311.1:0-4382 GCA_964610495.1 uncultured Methanosarcinales archaeon | reverse complement strand
TTCGATAACTTCGTTTTTTCGGAAATTTAACAATTTACTTTTCGCTATCCATTACCATAATCCCAATTCTATCAGGTCGGCTATTTACTTTCTTTTCAGGAAGAATGGTTCCCCAGGAAGGGTTTATTTTGCAAAATATTTGGACATCAGCACCTGTATTTAGACAGTTAAAGTCCTGCACCGAGCATACACATCCGGCCTTTCTAAATTCCCTCTATATTTCCCCTCATCCCTGACAATGATCTGTATATTTTGAGCTTTAGGGCTTTAGTTTCTTCCAGGGTTTAGTTTCTTCCGGGCATTAGTTTCGGTTTTAGGTATGTCACCTAAGCCATTTGCCCGCGTGTTATTATGTTTCTTCTGACTTTAGCCTCGGTTTTAGCTTCTATCCTGCAGTGTTTCCTCAAAAACTTCTCCCTGAGGCTCTTTCTCCTTAAAAATCTGCCCTTCAAAGCAGTGGACCTCTGCTCCAGTGAGCCAGGCATCCGGAGAAAGACCAGCTTTCATGCAGGTATGACCCAGAAATTCAATAGAATCCATATCGTTTTCAGGGGCAACCTGAGGGAGCAGTAATCCCTGGCAGTAACCCTGTTTTACAATTAGACCATGTCTTCCGATTTCGATAAGGTTAGGGAGCTCTTTTGGAGGAGCATTGATCTTTTCAGGAGGGGTAAGAACAGTCACCTCAACAACGATATTATTCAGCTCGTCTTCTCCGACAGGCGGAAAACGCGGGTCGCGAGTTGCCGCAGAGATTGCCGAATCTATAATTGCTTCCTCGAGTGCAGAATCAGGATACGGATGCCCTATGCAGCCTCTCAGGAGCCCATTTTTCGTAAGTGTGACAAAGACCCCCCTCTTTTCCCCGAATACCGGCGAAAGCTCAAAACCCAGCTCCTTAGGCTTCGGGAGTCTGTTCTCAAATAGGAACGATTCAATTGTCTTTCTTGCAAGTTTGACTGCGTTTCTTCCTTCAGTTTCTGTAAGCATGCTTGAACCAACACCTGAATTTTGATAATTAGCCTGTAAATATCTATATCAGCTTTAAATATCAGACACTATCAGCTGTAAATATCAAACACTATCAGCTGTAAATATCATTGCTGCGCCTGAAATATCATTGCTATTGCCTGTAAATATCACTGCTGCTAACTATGATCTCGGTCATTATTATCAGCTATACCGGTTAATGACAATATTTGTTGAAACTGGTATTACAGTATGTTTATCGGAGCTGATTAAAGTATATTTCCGGAACTTCATTTCTGAGAAGTCAGAGATTGAAAAAAACATTGCAGGTAAATTTTAAATAATTCGGCAGAAAAGAACTGCCGGAAAGAAAAGATCGTTATATGGCCTTTAAGTCTGAGTTTTAAATCTGAGTTGAAGGGAATAGATACCTTAAATCTTTTTAGCTTCCAGATAGATTCTGGCTGCGGCTTTCAGAGCTTCAACCCCTGGAAGTTTCATCCCGGCAAGATAGTCAATACATGCCCCTCCACCTGTGCTGATATGGGAGAAGCGGTGTTCGAGGCCGAGATGGTTAACTTCTGCCGTTATATGTCCCCCGCCAATAATCGAAAACCCGGATTTAGTCGCAGCTCTTATTATTTCGTGGGTTCCAAGGGAGAATTCGGCAATCTCTGAAACCCCTGCAGGGCCATTCAAGACAACGGTTTTTGCATTTTCGATCTCTTTGGCAAAATCTACGATGGTTTCAAGCCCTATATCGTTTATGGGGAGAGAATCGGAATCAAGTTCCGAAATGGGCACTTCAACCCGTTTCTTATTATCGTTTAAAGCCACATCCTTGGGAAGGCCAATTCTATCTTCAAATTTTGCAAGCAGACTTCTTGCCTTTTCGATCTGGCTTTCGTAGCCCTGGGATTTGATGAAATCTATATTGACTTTTCCGATATTTACTCCCGATGCAGCAAGAGCTGCATTCGCTACCACTCCAGTAAAGAGCACACGGTCAGCCCCTCCATTTGTAAGCACATTTTCGGCAACCCTGAGGGAATCATCCACTTTTGCCCCCCCGAGCACGAAAATACTTGGCCTTTCAGCCCCTCTAATCCCCCTTTCCAGGGACACAAGCTCTTTTTCCATTACCCTTCCAGCTCCCGAAGGGAGAACTGGCGTAAATCCGACCACGGAAAGATGAGACCTGTGAGATACTGCAAAGGCATCGTTGAGGAAAATATCCACAAAGGGTGAAAGCTTTTTTACAGGATATGTTTTTGCGTGTTCTGCTGGCGTCATTTCGAGACTTTCTTCGGAATAGAATCTTACGTTTTCGAGCAGGATAACATCGCCGTCTTCCATTGAAGCAATCTGAGTCTTTGCATACGTCCCAAATATATCGTCCACATAAAGGACCTGCTTGCCCAGATGTTTGGACATCAGGTTGGCATGAGGCTTCATTGTTGTGAAGTCTTTCTTCCCGGGCCTGCTCTGGTGAGCAAGCAGAACGACTTTTGAATCCTCAAGGTCCTTCACGGTGGCAATGTGGCTTCGGATCCGCATATCATCTAGAATGTTGCCTTGGGGATCCATAGGAGAGTTCAGGTCGACCCTTACAAGAATTGTCTTTCCGTCTGTGTCAAAATCATCGATAGTAAGAAAGTTT
Source organism: uncultured Methanosarcinales archaeon (assembly GCA_964610495.1). GTDB lineage: Archaea > Halobacteriota > Methanosarcinia > Methanosarcinales > Methanosarcinaceae > Methanosarcina. Next base: position 1,753 of record CAZSVY010000311.1, on the reverse strand, counting down.
CTGGAAGTCATGTACCCTCAGCACACCTTTGTGAATAGAATTTTTATATAGATTGAAGAAATAAATTTGTAAGATAAAATTTTGAAGAATTTTTTCCTAATTCAATAGTGATTATCTTGTCATGGAATTTTTTCCATAAATAAGTTTGTTTCGTTCAGGTTTAATGAGATAGATTGTGATTTTTATATGAAAAGATAGGAGAGATAGGTGGACAATTTAACCATCTCACTTTATAAAAAGGCTTTGCTATCATATATAAATTTTGGATAAGGTAGAGAGCAATGACATATGAAAAAGATCATCACAGAGATTTTGAAGAAAGAGTTAGAAAAATGGTGGAAGCCGGGTATGAGACTGTTGCGAGGGAAGCAATCGCATGCACACGGTGCCCGCTCCACAAAAGTGCGATCAAAAGAGTGATAGGAAAAGGATCCTGTCATCCAAAAGTATTCTTCATAGGAGAGGCACCTGGAGAAAGCGAAAACAAAACCGGAATCCCGTTCTATGGAAGGGCAGGAAAACAGCTCGATAAGATGATAGAATATATGGGACTTTCTGAAGAGGACTGGATGGTTACAAATACCGTAAAATGCCACCCCCCGGAAAATAGAAAGCCCGGAATAAATGAAATTGAATGCTGCAAGCCCTTCCTTCTTGCCCAGATAATCCTGCTTAACCCGAAAATTATAATCCTTCTTGGCAATACCGCTGAAAGATCCTATTGCCCAGGAAAAAAACTGGAGTGGGGAGTTCCTGAAGAGTTCGGAGGAAGAACGATCCTGAAGCTCTATCATCCTGCAGCCCTGATTTATACTAGCTCAAAGGTAGAAACCCAGCATGCTTTTATCGATAAAAATAGAGATCTCTGGACTTAAAAAGACTCAGACCACAGGGAAACTCAGCTTAAAAAGTAGTTTAAAGAGAATGAATTCATAATGAGACGGAAGGAAACCGAGAGCCATTTTTATTAATAAAATATAAATAAAACGATCCCGCTATTACTATTTGGACTTGTTCCGTAACAGATTTGTTTTAGAATACCTTGGGAAGGGATGAGTATGGCAATGGTGAAAATGACACCTGACATGTTTTCATGTTCGGATGATCAGGGAAATTTGGAAATGGAAATTAATCTGCCGGGAGTAAAGAAAGAGAATATCGAATTAAAGATGGTTGAGGAAGGTTTTTTCATAAGAGCAAAAAGAGAAGAAACAGGGGTTGAATACGTTGGCACTTATGCATTCTGCTGTGGGGTTATACCTGAGAAAGCTGTCGCAAGATACTGCGATGGGAAACTGTATGTGATAGTGCCTTACAGGGAATCCACAGAAACCATAGACGTCAAAATTCAGTAAAAATCCTCAGAATAAAATACTAACCTTTACCAGCACCGGAGTTTAATGTACTTTAGTTCATGAAATCTGGAAGAAAGATGGGGGAAAATGTATCCAGCAATTGATTACCACAAGTGTAGCGGGGCTCTTGCCTGCTACGAAGTTTGCCCTGTAGAGGTTTTTGATATTCAAGATATTGATAGGGTAAAAAAAGCAGTTGTAGCCCGTCCGGAGAATTGCACAGAATGCAATTGGTGTGTGGAAGCCTGTCCTGAAGATGCTATTGAACTTGTTGAAGGCTGAACAAGTTTTAAAAAGTGGTGAAAAAAGTGCATCCCAGAATTGACTATAAAAAATGTGTAGGCTCACTTGAATGCTATGATATCTGCCCTGTGGATGTATTTGATGCAGAAGAGACA
>CAZSVY010000310.1:0-7300 GCA_964610495.1 uncultured Methanosarcinales archaeon | reverse complement strand
TGTTCGGACAAGACAGGCACACTTACGCAGAACAAAATGACAGTTGAAAGAATCTACGTCAATGGACATATTTTAAAGGTTACGGGAGCAGGATATTCTCCTGAAGGAGAGTTTTTTAAAGGAAATAAAGAAGTTTCTGCTGACGATGTTCATTTTCAGGCTCTCTTGCTGGGATCTGTTCTTTGCAATGATGCTGGTCTTTTTAAGGAAAGTGAGATGTGGCAGATAAAAGGAGACCCTACGGAGGCAGCTCTTCTGGTTGCTGCCGCAAAGGCAGGGCTCGATAAAGTTAATCTTGACCAAAAGTATCCGCGCCTTGGGGAAATCCCCTTTTCCTCCGAAAGAAAAAGAATGACTACCCTCAATAAACTGGAGGCTGATTCCGGCAGTTTTCCTGTTAAAGGACTGGTTGCCTTCTCAAAGGGAGCCCCTGAAGTAATTCTCGGCTCATGTACTAAAATTTTTCTTGACGGTGAAATAAGATCTTTATCTCCCGAGACAAAGCAGTTGATTTCAGGGAAAGTCAGGGAAATGGCTGACCAGGCTCTCAGGGTTATGGCTCTTTCATTCCGCCCTCTGGCTGAGGATACCTCTCCTGAGAAAGTTTCTTCCGGAGAGCACACTGCAGAGGAAGTTGAAGAAGATATGATCTTTTCTGGTTTAATGGGCATGAGAGACCCCCCTCGAGAGGAAGTGAAGGTTGCAATCCAGAAATGTGCAGATGCAGGCATTAAAACCGTAATGATAACAGGGGATCATAAAATTACGGCGTCTGCAATTGCAAGAGAACTCGGGATTTTAAAGGAAAACGATCTCACTCTTACAGGATCGGAGCTTGATAACCTTGGGGATGCCGAGTTCGAAGACAAAGTTGAAAGAATTTCGGTTTATGCCAGGGTCTACCCTACCCATAAATTGAGGGTAATAGACGCTTTTAAAAAAAAGGGCTATGTCGTGGCAATGACCGGGGACGGGGTAAACGATGCCCCTGCCCTGAAAGCAGCAGATATGGGGATAGCTATGGGGATTACAGGCACAGATGTCAGCAAAGAAGCCTCAAGCATGATTCTCACAGACGATAATTTTGCGTCTATTGTTGCAGCGGTTGAGGAAGGGCGAAACATATTTAAGAATATTAGAAACTTTATCACTTACGGGCTCTCAGCCCATATCGGCGAGGTTCTTATAGTCCTTATCTCGATCCTGGGATGGCGAATCCTGCCTCTCCTTGCAGTTCAGATCCTCTGGATTAACCTGATTACGGATGGGCTTCCCCCAATGGCCCTGTCAGTTGAGCCTCCGGACAGCGGCATTATGAGACAGAAGCCAAGAAACGTCGAGGAAGGGCTCATTACCCGCAGGGAAATTGCAGCCGGGTTTGGGATCGGAGGGTTGATTGCCCTTCAGGCTCTCATCATTTTAACCTGGGCTCTTGATAGAGATTTTCCAGTTGAAAAACTGCAGACTCTGATTTTTACGCTTGTGGTCTTCTCAGAAATGTTCAATGCCTTCAACTGGCGTTCTGACCGATACTCGATCTTTTCCCTGGGGCTTTTTACAAACAGACCTCTGGTCTACGCAGTCCTGACAACAATAATCCTGCAACTGGTAGTAATTTATGTTCCTTTTTTCCAGACTGCTTTCAGGACAGTTCCACTTTCTCTTTCTGAATGGGGAATAGTACTGGCTCTTGCTTCTACCACGCTTATCTCCATGGAACTTGTAAAGTACTTCTCAGGAAAAAGTCACAAAGAGAAAAATTACAGAAAAACAGATTTTGACTGAGTTTCAGGTTTTTAATATTGAATTTAAAGTTTTTAATTTACCTTTCAATCTTAAAACTTGTCACTACCGACCATTTTTTCGTCGCCTGGCCTGAATGGCCCATCTCATACAGGCCGGTGAAATAAGGATAGATACAACCACCAAGACCATTGCCGAAAATATCTCCTGGTTGATGATTTGCAATTCCCTCTCTATAGTGAGTATCACAAGCTCAATTCCTGCCCTTGGCATAACCCCTACACCAAAAATCAAACTTTCATAAAAATCAAAGCCGATAGTTTTGATCCGATAAAGCCGCCTGCCAATTTTCCCGAAAGCGCTGCAAGGATAACTAAGAAAGTAAAACTGCCCGCATTTCTCAGGGCGTACGGATCAATTAAAAACCCTATGAATGCGAAAAAGAGAGGAATCAAAATTCCGTGAGCCAGCCCATTGACTTTGCTCTGGATATCCTGGAGCTTGGCAAGGGGAATCTCCGAAAGCAGTACACCCCCCGCAAACGCTCCTTTTCCTGTACCGTTACGACTTGTCTGGTCATTAGTTCGTCAATTGTCATCCAGAGAAAGGTATCAAACCTCTCGTCTGTCGGTTCGGACGGAGGACCGGATTCAGGAGAGCCCTGATGCTTGCCAGGTTGTTTTCCTTTACTCCCTCGATTTTCTGCCCCTTCTTTTCTATTTCCCTAAGAAAAATTCCTTCTTGAAAAGTTATTTTCCAGACCGAATGTTCTATCCATATTAGCCCCACTTAAAAATACCCCCTTTACATACATTATCCCCTGGTATTGAAACGTGAATTTCCTTTTCCCTGCTCATCGCTCGCTCTTTTGAAGATTTTTGTCGTAATAAAGGGTAAAATCCTTTCCAGGGCGCAGGGAGAAATTATATGAGGCAAACTTTTCTTCCGGGATCTCCCTATACATCTGGTATGCCGCAGGCACGATTATTGCGTCATATTCTTCATTCGTCGGGGGTTTTGTATAATATTCCACTTTTTCATAATCCCTGAAGTACCACGGCAGGGGCCAGTAAAGATTTTCGGGATCTACAACGGATATCCTTAAGGTTTCAGGCCCGTCATCGAATCCTTCGATTTTCTCCATAAGTTCCCTGATGTCCTGAGATGACTGTGAATACGTCATCAGTTCATCATGTTCCATACTCCTGTAAAAGTTTACGGAGATGCACTGAGCCAGGGATATTATCAGGGTAAGTGCCAGAATCCCTGCTACAAGGGTATGGGTACTGGAACGTTTTATCCCGGAAGCGGGTTTTTTTTCTATTCCGAAACTCATGTTTTCTGTTCCTGGCAAATTTTCCTGTTTTCTCTCAGGTGCCCTGGAAAAAAAATCTCCCAGATAAGCTCCTGCTAGAATCCCGAAGGGCAGGAGGATGTGTACAACAAGCCAGGGGACTTTTTCCTGGAGATAGGAATAGAGCAGCAAACTCGCAACTGCCCAGTAGGAGAGAAACAGGAAAAAGGAAAAATTTTTGCCTTTCTTTTTCAGGAAATGGACAATACCTGCAGTCCCGAAAATCAGAATAGGGCTTTCATACACAAAAAGGATAGGAATATAAAAATAAAAAGGGCCTCCTATACGTTCAATTCTGTGCATCGCCATCCAGTGGGAAAAAGCCCTCTCGACAATGGAAAAAAGGGTCTCCTGGGTCCTGAAAAGGCTTGTATAAAACAGCATTACAATGAAAATAAAAAGAGTGCCTGAAAGCAGGATTTCGGGAAGAAAAGGCAAAATAGCCGAGATCTTTAGGGAAAGAGCCTTTTTAAGGCTCAGTCTTTCTCTTTTCCCGTCGCAATAAAACCTGTACGAAAAATAAATCCCTGCATAGGCTCCGAACATGAGAATGATAAGATAGGCGTTTTCTTTTGAGGACACGGCAAGGGCAAGGGAAGAAGCGGCAAGAATAAGATAAGGATATCTCCTTGGGCTGTGGAGGTTCTCAAGGTAGCGAACCCCCCCTATAACAGTAGCCAGGGTACAGAAAACAATGATCAGGTCGTTTCTGAAGAACCTTGAGAAATACACCATACTCGGGGAAAAAGAAAGCAGGAAAGCCGACCAGAGTACACCCCTCTCTCCAAGTTCCTTCTTAAGCAAAAAGAGTAGAAGGATTGTCGCTACTCCGAAGAAGACAGGGATCAGGCGTGCTGTTGTGTCGCTGATTCCCAGAAAGTGAAAGACAGCAGCGGTAGAATGGAAAAGAAAAGGGCCATGGTAAGCCGGATCATATCGGTATTGCCCGGTTCCGAGAAGTCTAAGGGTGAAACTGGCGTGTACGCTTTCATCATGATGAAAAACTCGTTCCCCCAGGTCAAACAGTCTTATTAACAGGGCAAAAAGGATAATCAGAAGTCCTATTGTTTTATATTTTTTCTCAGAAAGCCCTGGTGAGTTTTCGATATTGTAATCCTGACCTTGCTGCATTATTCCCCAAACCTTCCAGCATAGCTGCTTCTTTATAGACATAGGTATATTTAAGGGATAGGATGAAATAGTCACTCTCATGGCTGATGTAAAAATCAAATTATTTGCAAATTTGCGTGAGAAAGCAGGCACATCGGAACTACAACTGTCGGGAGAAAAAGTCATTGATATACTTTTATCCCTTACTGAAAAATACCCCGATTTAAAACCTCTTATCTTTGAGAAACTCGAAGGAGAAAGTGAAGCCACTGTTATGTGCGGCTCAATTAATGTCCTTATAAACGGAAACAATGTACGGCATCTCGACGGGCTTGAGACCCTTCTTTCGGATGCCGATGAGCTTGCAGTTCTGCCTCCGGTTTCAGGTGGTTAATTTTTTCAGGAAGGGAGACCATGGGCAGGATATTCAGAGAGCGAATCTCGGTTGATGAAGCTTTAAGACTTTTTCTTGAGAATATTTCTACTCTGAGAAAAACAGAGGAAATCCCACTCGAAGCCTGCGCAGGCAGGGTGCTGGCAGAAGCCGTAACTTCGGAAAGGAATGTGCCTCATTACCGGCGTGCTGCTATGGACGGGTACGCGGTAAGGGCTTCCGACACTCTGGGAGCTTCCCCTGCAAATCCGGTAATGCTGCAGCTTTCTGACCGGATACAGGAAGGAGGTTCAATCTGGGTCCATACCGGGGCCGCACTGCCTGAAGGAGCCGATGCTGTCGTGATGGTTGAGGATACCGCTGCCGCAGGAAACCTTGTTGAGATCAGGGCCCAGGTCTACCCTAACAGGAATGTGGGACAGGTAGGAGAGGACATAAAAAAGGGAGATAGGGTTTTTGAGGAAGGACACCTTCTTCGCCCGTGTGATGCAGCCGTACTGGCATCGCTTGGGTTTGAAAGGATGAAGGTTTTCAAAAAGCCTGTCGTTGCAGTTATTCCGACAGGTGACGAACTTGTAAGCCGTAAGAAGAGCGTGGATATCCCTCCTTCGGGCATGGTGCTTGAGACCAATGGGCTGATGTCGGCCCTTTATGTGAAAAAATGGGGTGGGATCCCCCGATGTATCGAGATAGTGCCTGATAATCCGGATAGTATAAAAAGGGCCGTAGAAACAAACCTGGATGCCGATATGATCCTTCTTTCAGGCGGAACCTCGGTAGGAAAAAGAGACCATGCCCCTGAGGTTGTGGCAGCCCTTGGAGAACTGCTCGTACATGGCATAGGAGTCAGCCCTGGAAAACCTGCAGCCCTGGGAATTATAAATAACGTCCCTGTTGTTTGCCTGCCCGGTTATCCTGTCGCCGGACTCGTTGCCCTCTATTTCTTTGTCCGTCCCGGAATCAGGAAACTGGCAGCAGTTCCGGAGGTTCCCGAACTTATTCTTAAAAAGCGCCTGGCTGCAAAGATCAGTTCGAAAATAGGATACGTTAATTTTATCCGTGTTGTCTTTGAAGGGGATAAGGTGCGCCCTCTGGCAGGAGCCGGAGCCGGGGTCCTGAGTTCAGTTGCAAAGGCTGATGGGTACGTGCTGGTACCTGAAAACATTGAAGGGTATGATGAAGGAGAAGAAGTTGATGTCTTCTTAATTGAATAATCCTGTGTTCTCTCAAAATGACCCTTTTTTAACCCTATTATTTAATGGAAAAAAGCTACGGTAATCTTATTTTGCTTTTTTAAGAAGAGTGATGAGTGAACTATCCTGCATCCTTCGGAATTGAGGAAGGGGTTTTCCCACCTTATGAGATATAATTTTATACTTCAAAGGCTAATCAATCGGAGAAAACCAGAGCTAAGATTTCAGAGCTAAGATTTCAGAGCTAAAATCTAAACTTTTAAGCAATTCTCAAAGTGAAAAGTAATGCCTTCCACATACAAAGACATGGACAAGATCTTTCTCATAGGAGCGGGCGGGTTCCTGGGAGCTATTTCCCGTTTTTTACTCTGCGAGCTCCTGGAAGTCCATCTTGGCACCCTTTCGGTAAATGTACTTGGGAGTTTTATGCTCGGCCTGATAATGTACGACACGGAGTATGTCGGGTTTATAAGCCCAAAGGGAAAGCTTGCATTCGGAACCGGATTTATGGGAGCGTTCACAACGTTTTCGACGTTTGCAGTCCAGTCTTTTACCATGCCCTTTTTCTCTGCCCTGGGAAACATCAGTGCCAACCTGTTTCTTACCCTGGTCGGCGTGTTTATGGGCAGGAGTGTAATAAAGGCTCTTTCAGGCAGGGAGGAATAAAAATATGTTCCCTTTTCCGGGCCTCGGTAAACTCTTTTTGATAGGTGCGGGCGGTTTTATAGGGGCATGCCTTAGATATACGGTTTCAAGCCGGGTTCCCAGGGTTAAGAACATTCCTGCAGGCACGCTTACAGTAAACCTCTTAGGAACTATTGTGCTTGCCCTTCTCACTTTCTCTTCTGAGCCCGAATCGATGATCTATCTCGTAAATATAGGAATTTTAGGTTCCTTTACTACGTTTTCTACCTTCGCGTATGAAACTTTCAAATTACTTGAGGATGGGCAAAATCTCTCTTTTTTTCTGAATATCTTTCTTAATGTTGCGCTCTGCCTCGCAGGGGTAAGCATTGCATATCTGGCCCTGGGTTACTGGGCTTGAAACTGCACTGACTCACAAAGGAATCCCGGAGTAAGCACAATATGGAACGTCAGAAGCTACTTTACGAAAAATCGGTTCGAAAAGATCATGTTGACGGAAAAAGATTCCCTGTCAAAAGAAATCAGATTAGTAAAAAGGTTATCTGATGAAATAAATTACATTCGAAAAAAGATCGCCTAACATAAAATTGTGTTCGAATAAGACAACGTTATGGAAAAAGTTGATTCGAAATATATTCTCTTGGAAACATTATTACCTCGAGAGCGAGGAGGGTTACGAATATCCCTTACTTTATGCCGGGAATGAAGTAAGCCCTCGCCTCTTTCTTGTTTCGTTTAAACCTTTGTACTATTGCTTCTTTGTAAAGTGAGGTTTCCAGGTATCATGATTAGAGAAGTTGGAAATGTAATTCTGTACTAAGAAAGTCTTGTCAGAGGATACTAAACTAATTCCAGGAGGCC
>CAZSVY010000309.1:0-2902 GCA_964610495.1 uncultured Methanosarcinales archaeon | reverse complement strand
ATAATATGGAACATGTGGGAAATTTATATATGGGAGACTTTTTCTTTTTTCCAGCTGGAGCGCAGGAGAAAAATTTCTTACCCATAGTAATAGACACAGAAAGTATCTCTCTTCCCTGTTTCTCCTTGCCTTCATCAGAATTAGAAGCGGGGCAAAAATTATCAGGTAATCCGCCTGTTGCGGTTCCCCCATTTCACTTACAGGTACCACGGCTGTCTTATATCGCTATCAAACACTGGACACATCTACTTTTTGCCAATTTTGCATGGGGCATTCATTGTCAAGCACGCCAGCCAAATACGGGATTTGGAAACCAGTACGTGATGCTTAGAAAAATACTATCATATCTACCGAAAAGCCGTGGTCCAATCCATATTGGAAGAGATTGTCAAATAGATCCTACGGCAACTATAATAGGTCCAGCTACTATTGGTGACGGAGTTGTTATTGGACCAAACGTAACTATTTCATCGGGACATATCGGCGACAATGCCGTTCTTGAGCCAGGTTGTACAGTCTGGTTTGGAGTGTTGGGAGCACGAAGCAGTCTTCTTGCCAACAGAAATATTATTATGAGCTGCGTTATGAACGATTCAGTTATTAATACCGATATTCGTTATTCCATAGTGGGAAATCATTCGTTTCTTGGCGGTGGGTCACATATTACAGACTGTATTTTGAGGAATGCTGATGAGGGCGATCCCAAGATTAATCCACAAATGGTGAAAGTTCTCGCCGGTAAGGAGATAGTTAATTCCGGATATTACATCCTGGGTCCGGCTATCGGTAATAGAGTTAAAATAGGAGCTGGAGTAATAGTATATCCTGGTAGAATGATAAAATCCGATAGCATAATTCTTCCTGGTCAGGGATGTAACATTATTGACAGGTAGTTGCAGGTATTTACAAAAAACCAATACTAAGAAAGTCTTACTAAAAAAGTCTTGTTTTCTCAAGAGTTTATGAATTCTTTTTTCACAGGATTTTAGTATAATTCTAGTATTTTCAGGACAACTTTTTTTAGGATAACCTCTTATTCCAGTTACCTCCTAATTCCAGTTACCTTTTAGTTACACTGATTCTCAAATTCGAGAATACTTCTTAAATTGTATTTAAGCTAATGACTTGATTTCATTACCTGACGGATCTGATCATATGGCTGACATAATTATAAAAAATGCTTACATTTTAACGATGGACCCTGATGTGGGAGACCTCAAAAACGGCATCGTTGTCATTGAAGACGGAAAGATTACGGAGATCGGGGAAAAGACCGACGAAAGTGCCGACACCATAATTGACGCAAAACGTTCGGTAGTAATGCCAGGGCTTGTAAATACACACACCCACGCCGCAATGACGCTTTTTCGGGGCTATGCCGACGACTTGCAGCTTGCAGACTGGCTTGAGGGGCATATCTGGCCTGCCGAGGCAAAGCTAACTGCAGAAGATGTCTATAAAGGCAGCCTGCTCGCCTGTCTGGAGATGATCAGGTCGGGAACGACTTCTTTTGCAGATATGTACTTCTATATGGATGAAACCGCAAAAGCTGTTGAGGCATCCGGGCTTCGGGCCTCGCTTAGCCACGGGCTCATAGAGCTCTGGAATAAAGAAAAAGGAGAAGCCGACCTTAAGGAAGGAAAGCGCTTTGTTCGGGCCTGGCAGGGGGCAGCCGACGGCAGGATAAAAACGATGTATGGGCCCCATGCCCCGAATACCTGTTCCGAGGAATTTCTTGTAAAGGTGAGGGAAGAAGCGAGCAGGGATGGAGCAGGCATCCATATTCATATCCTTGAAACGGAAGCCGAACTCCTGGCCATGAAAAAAAGATACGGGAAATGTTCGGTACACCTCCTTGAGGATATAGGGTTTTTCGGGCCTGATGTGCTTGCTGCGCACTGTGTCTGGCTTTCGGACGGGGATATAGAAATTCTTGGGAAAAGAGGGGTGAACGTTTCCCATAATGTAATAAGTAATATGAAACTGGCTTCAGGGATTGCGCCCGTGCATAAAATGCTCGAAAAAGGAGTAAATGTCAGCCTTGGCACGGACGGCTGTGCCTCAAACAATAACCTGGACCTTTTTGAGGAAATGAAAACGGCTGCCCTTCTGCATAAAGTCAATATTTTCAGTCCGACTGCCCTTCCTGCGCGGCAGGTACTTCAAATGGGTACGGTGAATGGGGCAAAGGCCCTTGGCACGGAGACTGGCATGTTGAAAGCCGGAAAGAAAGCGGACCTCATCCTGGTGGATATGAAAAAACCGCATCTCACTCCCTGCTTTGATATTCCTTCCCACCTGGTGTACTCCGCAAGAGGAAGCGATGTAAGGACAACGATTGTAAATGGAAAAATTTTGATGGACGATTACAGGGTGCTTGTTCTGGATGAGCAGAAAGTGATAGAAGAAGCTCAAAAAGCCGCAGAAGAACTCGTAGCAAAGGTAAACGCCTGAAATCCCCACTCTGGGAAATGATTTAAATTATGCGGGAAAAGATAGATACCCTGAATCCAGATCTGAAATCCAGATGTGATACAGAATAATATTATTCGTCTGTAGTGAAAATAACAACCCATGTAATTTCAAAAAAACCATTTGGATAAATTCAAAGATTCGCCTATATGATTCGCCTATATTATACTACGGGATCACCATGACCGAAAAAGAACTCATAGAATCCGGAAACATGAAAATGGACTGGGCAAGAAACCATATGCCTGTGCTTGCTATCGTCAGGGAAAAATTCGAGGAAGAAAAACCCCTGAAAGGGCTGAAAGTAGGAATGGCCCTGCATGTGGAAGCAAAAACCGCAGTCCTTGTAGAGACCCTGGCTGCAGGCGGTGCAGAGGTGTCAATCACCGGCTGTAATCCCCTGAGCACACAGGATGACGTGGCCCTTGCT
>CAZSVY010000308.1:0-3885 GCA_964610495.1 uncultured Methanosarcinales archaeon | reverse complement strand
TTTTACCTCTTTATTTTAGCCATTCATTTTAACGTTTCTTTTTCAATCATTTCTCCTCATCATTTCCCTTTTAACTGGAAGCGCTAAAAACGTCAATAATTATTTATCCAAATATATACTATTTCATTCACGTTAATCTATTCTTGTTTAGGGCCACATTCTCTTTTTTTGTGATGTGCGCCCGTATCGCCTATAGGGGGGGCAATTTCTGGATAAAGTTATTGTTGATGAAAAAGTTATTGATAGTTCAGGCAGGAATGCCTTAAAAGCAGGGTCTATTTTAGCCGAACTTGGGCATGCTCCAGGCACAGTAAAAGCATTGAGGCTCGTATCTCCGAAAGTACTGGAAGAGAAATCCACAGAATCGGTTGATAATGCGATGCTTGTAATTAAGGAAATCTCTAAGAAAGTTGTAGACAATATGGAGGAAACCCCTGTTGAGTTCAGGCCATCTCAGGTGGAGCTGACTTTTAACCTGCTCCTGACTATGAATGGGAGAGCAGTTATCACAAAATCTGAAAATGAGAAAAACCTGAAAGTAATGTTAACGTGGAAGGATAAAGGAGAAGAGACTGAGAACGAAAATCCCTGAAAAGTAAAGTTGAAGCCATGTTATATAATTACATAAACTTTTTAATGCAGACATATGGATTCGGATAGGGGACTTTCTAAATCCATATATTCACTTATTGGGATATATTCACTTATTGGGTAATCAATATATTCACTATCGGGTAATCAATATATTCACTTATCTGGTCTTTCAGTTAGGGTCTTTCAGTTAAATCCTGTAGCTCTATGTTTAAATGGCTCTTGCGGTTTCTCTTCATGGTTCCAGAAGGAAGAACTAAGTATGATCTAAAACAAATTAAAAGTGGTAGGTGGTATGAGGTCTAAACTTCTTGTTTTTTTACTGGTCATTTCGCTTGTTGCAAACGCTTACTTTGTCCTGTTTGAGGAACAGCCTTCCTTTGAGGAAGAGCAGGTCCAGGAGATGCAGACTCGCATAAATTCCCTTGAAACGGAAAATGAAAACCTTAAGGAGCAGATAGAACAGAATAATCAGTCGCTTCAGTCTTATGCTTCTCAGTTAGAATCCTATCGCGAAAGAATCTTTGAGCTTGAAAACAGCTCTCAAATGTGTCCTGCAGGAATTGAAGGATTTGCTACCCTTCAAGGACCTGCGGTCTTCCAGAAAATCGAACTGGAAAGGTCAGGCCCCTTTATCAGGGAAAATATTTCTGAGGAAGGAGCTTTGCTTGACATGTCGGTTGAGATCAGACCAGGAAAAGGCCGCGTACTTGTTCAGACAGTCCCTCTAACGGGCGTGGGCTTCCAGGATGCAGCAAATACTGCAGTTTTCGTAGCCGAGAGTAAGACCGGAAATCAACTCTCAAGCAGTGATGTTATTTTTAGTGTAACTGCTGAAGACGAACTTCCCGGGGGGGTCGATGGCCCCAGTGCAGGCGCTCTCATGACCCTTCTTACAATTTCCGCCGTTGATAATAGTACCAGACTGAATGATAGCATTACTCTTACAGGTACTATTGATAGTGAAGGCAACATCGGAGAGATAGGTGGCGTTCTCGAAAAAGCCGAGGCCGCAGAAGCTGGGGGCAAAACACTTTTCCTCATTCCCAGGGAAAACAGCGAACTTGTTACGTATAAGCTGGTAGAAAGAAAGTTTGGCGGCTTTACTATTGTTGAGAGGGAGCCGGAAATCGTAGACGCTGAAGAGTATATAGAGGAAGAGGTGGGAATCAATATCGAATACGTGGATACGATTGACGATGTGCTGAGGTATCAGAGGTAAAATCCGGATCTGAACTTTTACCGTAACTCAGATTGTCTTTCCGGGGACTATTTTTCTCTCCCCGGAACCGATTCTTGCTGCCACAAAACGGCTTCTTGCGGCTTTGAGATGGCATATGAACTGCAAAAGAGCTGCCCGTCTCTAATTTTAGCTAATCTCCAAGCTTTTTAACCATTTTGTAATATCTCAAGCTTTACCCGTTTTTCATGGGAATTGCGTCTGCTGCTTGTGTTTCGTAGCCCAGGACTCTGTAGAACGGATATGCTACAAGCGAAGCATCCAGATCCATTATCCGGATTCCTTTTCCCGCAGCCTTTTCTTCAAGTTCGTACATAATTCTCTTCCCAAGCCCCATTTTTTGGTATCCCGGCTTTATGAAGACTCTCCTGGTGTTTGAACCGAGAAGAGTGCCTGTCCCTATGAACTCTTCTCCTGAGACCAGGATCAGGCAATGCCCTTCGAGTATATCGTTAACGATATTCGTTCGATTATGATACTCCTTGAAGTAATCAATTGCCTCTTTCGGGTAAACACTGAAATAGCAGGTATCGATTGTCTCGTTTATCAATTCTCTCAAAGAGTCCGCATCTTGAGGCTCAGCTATTCTCATTATTATTTCTTCGGCCACTTTATCTCCATCTGGCTTTTATTTCAAAAAATCTTTTGATTGCGAAAATATCTTTTGATTGTTTTTACCTGATTTAAATTTTTAGTTAAGCGATTCTTTATGGTCTGGGGTTTTATGGCAAAAGCAGGAATATTGAAGCCGTCTGTATGCTTTAAGTCCATTCAGCCAGATTCAACCTTTTCTACTATTTTCATTTTTATATCCTCTATTTTATTTATATAACGTAAAGTATATATCTATACGCGTTAAGATTGAGCCTGTTTCAGGCTATCGTTTGATATGCGATTTTAAGTTCTGAAAAACAACTTTTTATTGATTATGCCACCCGAAATCACACCTATTATTGAAGAGCCTGCTCTAATTGTGACCAATACCGAAACCTCACTGGTAGTTGCCGATATCCACCTCGGGATCGAGTGGGACCTGTACAGGAGCGGGATCAATTTGCCCAGCCAGATGGAGACACGGCTGGACAGAGTTCTGGGCTATATCCAGGCAAACTCCCCTGACAGAGCAGTACTTCTTGGGGATATAAAGCATAATGTCCCTCAGGTGTCATGGCAGGAGAAAGACGAAATTCCTCGTTTTCTTGAAACACTTGCAGAACATACACATGTGGATATTCTCCCTGGAAACCATGATGGAGGAATCGAACTTCTTTTCAACAGGCAAAAGGATATCAGGGTTCATTCCGCACGCGGTGCGGTTCTCGATGGGGTAGGGTATTTTCACGGGCATACCTGGCCTGCGCCTGAACTGCTGGCTGCCTCTCATATAATTGTTGCCCACAACCATCCTGCGGTCCGTTTTACGGATGCTTTCGGCTACTCCATAGTTGAACCTGCCTGGATCAGGACAAGATTCAATGCGGATATCCTGAAGGGCCGTTTCGGAAATCTTGATTTTGAGAATCCTGCACAGTGGGCAGATCCTGAACTCTTCGTAATGCCAGCTTTTAATGAACTATGCGGAGGCGTGCCTTTTAACGAATCCACTCAGGAGGACCTCCTGGGTCCGGCTTTTTCTTCAGGCGGGATTGAACTTGAGGCTTCCGAAGTGTATTTGCTTGACGGGACAAGGCTAGGACTGCTCAAGAATATTCGGAAGCTGCAACATACAAGGGTTCGAACCAGGCCATCGGGCAGGAAATCTAAAAATTCTGAGAGTTCAGTATGAGCTGACAGGAAAGCAGCCAGCAAATTCAGCTTTAAGTATAAATTACTTTCAAGTACGGATCGCCTTTAAGCGTGGATTGCCTTTAGTACAATTCGACAATAGGTATCAACTAGCCGTAATATAAGAGCAACCCGGTTGCAAAAACAACTTTTCAGTCTAGGGTTTGCATATATCTCAGGTCTTCCACAAAAGATCAATGTGCTCTCGTTCCGAATTTAAAGGTTTTCTCCAAAAACGATATTGTATTCAGCTTATTTTCTAATTTTTC
>CAZSVY010000307.1:0-5543 GCA_964610495.1 uncultured Methanosarcinales archaeon | reverse complement strand
CCCACTAGCCCAGTTGCCTATTCCATGAGCTCCATTTTTCGAGGGGTTGACATTTCCTGCCGGATTAAGCTGTCCGAGAATCACATATGGGTTCGTATCTGCCTGCTTCATTTCATTCAGGGTAGCTTCGTCAATATCCATCACTGAAATTACCGAAACGAGTCCCTCCGTATCCCAGTTTTCCCTGTCCATAAGCCAGAGATCCGCTAAATACTTCGAGACCCAGGCGGGATCATCGACTTTTGCCCCGCATTGTGCATTGACAATATTAAAGTCAAACCCTAGCACTACGGCTTTTGTAGTTCCGGCACTTTTGTCCGTAACCACGAAGATGCCTGCAGGAGAGTTGCCAATTGCTTCTTTTTCATTATCTGTCAGTGCGGACATCCAGACTCCTCCTTTTCCGGGAGTTGCGTCCCAACGCTTTACGAAAACATCTTCTTTGCACCAGTTAGGGCAGGCGAAAACCGTATAACTTACTCCTTCTTTGAGTGGATAATTTTCTTCCATCCAGTTTGCAAGCACAAAACCGCTGGAGACTCCGGGACAGAAGTGGTTGTGGAGTTCCAGACACTGCATAAGTTCATAGTCGAGCTTCCCGGTAGCCCAGGCATTCGAAATCGTAAGAATGGCAAACTCGCGCCCGTCAAATACCGTTGCATTTACCTTTTCATTCCAGGCAGCTCTCGATTCCGGGCTTTTCGAAAGCAGATCAAAATCTATGTTTTCCGTTACCTGGTAGCTAATCTGATTTTTGCTTTCATAAGAAACTTCGATAAAAGTGCATTTGCCACTGGATTTGTCGAAGAATGCGAACCAGAGAGGACTGTTCCTTGCGTTCTGGACTACAAGAAGATTCTTTGTATACAGGAGATCCCTGCCATAAAACTCTGAGTAGAAATCGTCCAGGAAAATATAAGATTCCGCAGGAGACCCTATATCCGTAATAATAAGTGTGTCATCCGGTCCGATACCTCCAAGATCTGCTTCGGCTGCATCAAAGACCTGAGCCATCAAATTCGAGTTACTACCTTCAGCTGCCATCCCAGGGATAGACCCGAGGGAAAAAACGAGCGCTGTCAGGAAAAAAAGACAGATAAATTTCGCTTTAATTCTTTGTATATTTATCGAGCCTGTTCCAATCATGCTTTTTCCTCTACTACTATTAAATCAGATTTCTTCATAGCCTGACCTTAAAAATAACACTTAATAGAAAATAACGCCTAATATGTATGACGAAATTTATTTCAAGTATTTTTTAGTATTACAAACGATAGAAAAAGTGTTACATAAAACTTTCGGATTTTGTTAACATTGAGAATATACGGAAAAATATAAAAAAAGAAGTAAAAATCGGCATTAAGAAGTGAGCAAAGAAGAGTGATGAAAAATAATGAGAGAACAATGAGAAAACAATGAGAAAATAATGAAAAAAATAGTGAAAAAATAGTGAAAAAATAGTGAAAAAAGATGAAATAAGATAAAATAAGAAGTTAAGGACAGACAATAGTATCGAAGAGCCCTACTACGATCTCTGCCAGTTCCCTGCTCTTTTCAGTTGAGGTCATTATGGTGTCGGCGCGGGTGGCACGGCATCCAAGTCTCTCAAACGCGAATTCGTCTGCCAGATCCCGCTCATCGAAAACAAAGACATCCAGGAAGTCCTGATAATATTCCGCAACTCCCATTGAAGAAACCTCAAGCCCCGACGCCTGCATCAGTTTCCCGGCAGGCCCGCTGACAGGGGCATTGCCAATGATTGGGCTGACTGCCACGACCCTTTTCTTTTGCAGCAGGTCTTTCATGCCTGGCAGAGAAATAATAGGACCTATACTCGTTATCGGGTTACTTGGCCCTATAAGGATATTGTCATCATTTTCCAGGGCTTCGAGCACTTTTGGAGAAATTGAAGCTTCGGAAACTCCCCTTATGTCAACTCCCAGTACTTCGGGTTCTCCATGTCTCCCGATCCAGAAATCTTGGAAATGCATAGTTCCTTCAAGAGTCTCTATGTAAGTAGAAACAGGATCGTCAGACATGGGCAAAATTTTTGCGTTAATTCCGAAAATGGACGCAAGCTCTAAAGTCGCGTCTGTAAGGGGGATTCCGTTCCGGAGAAAATTCGAGCGGATGATATGGGTTGCCCTGTCCCGGTCCCCAAGTTTCATGCTTTCCGTGACGCGAAGTTCCTGCATGCGCTCATGAGTCAGAAAGGTGTCGTCTTTTATGCCCCACCATCTTTTTCGGTCGATCTGGTCTGAAAACAGATAGAGAACGGTATCCAGGTCAGGACAAATCATATTTCCCGAAACCCAGAGGTCTTCGGCAGTATTTACAACAACGGTCAGTTCCTCCGCGGGGAGGATTTCCTTGAGTCCGTCAAGGAGCTTTGGAGTTCCGGTGCCGCCTGAAAATATAATCATGATAGTACCTTTTCCGGCTTTCATTTAAACTTTCGGGTAGCGGGTATTTCTGCAAAACCTGCAGTACCAGAGTAATAGTAACAGCAATATATAATGAAATCTGTCTAAAGAATAATGAAGGTTGTCCTTGATCCCGTACACGGTTATATCGAACTGGATAATTTAGCTCAGGATCTCCTTTCCACGCCTCAGATGCAGCGCCTCAGGAGGGTCAGACAACTTGGTTTTTCAAACCTTGTCTACCCCGGAGCGAATCATACGCGTTTTGAACACTCGCTTGGAGCAATGCACCTTGCCTCCGCGCTAACCAGGAATATCGACTCGATTGAAGAGGACAGGAAAACCGAGATAAAAGCTGCTACTCTCCTGCATGATGTAGGGCATGGACCTTTTTCTCATGTTACCGAGAATGTTATTGACAAATACACGCGGCGCCGGCATGATGATGTAAAAGGAATCCTGGATAAAGGGGAGGTAAAAGAAGTCCTGAGTAAATATGGAATTTCTCCCGGAAAGGTTGTAAAACACATTAAAGGAGAGACTTCCCTGGGGCAGATCCTTAGCAGCGAGATTGATGTGGACCGGATGGACTATCTTGTTCGGGACGCCCATTACACAGGTGTGGCCTTCGGGGTCGTGGATTATAATCGCCTGATAAATCAGATGAATTTTTACGAGGATAGGCTCGTTGTAGAATATGGTGGTTTGAAAGCTGCCGAATCCCTTCTTGTCTCACGCTTCTGGATGAACACATCGGTTTACTATCATCATGTAACCAGGATCTCGGAAGCTATGTGTTCCAGAGCAGTGGAATACATGATCGAAAATAATGAGCTTGACCCGCTCAGGCTCAGGCAGATGGATGATATAGACCTTGTTGCAGCCATGCGAAATGCAACCGGGTATGCACGAGAACTTTCACGGCTCCTGGATGCCCGTAAGCTCTATAAGAGGGCATTATACGTGGGCCTGGCGGATACAGGAAAAGCCGTACTCAGGCACCGTGACCGGATCAGGAGAGCAGAAAAAGAAATTTCAGAACTGGCCGGGGTTGATCCCGAATACGTACTTGTGGACATTCCAAAGACGCCTGAGATGCTCGAAATGCGGGCCATGATAAAGACCGACCACAAAATGATCCCTCTTAACGAGGCTTCCCATTTCGTATCCATCCTTCAGGAAGCCCATATGGATAACTGGAGAATGGGGGTATATAGCCTGAAAGAGCACTGCGAAGCCGTGGGAAAGGCCGCCAGAGACTATTTTGATGTTAAAAAATCCGTAAAACAATTTAAACTCAGTGATCTCTGAAGTGGATAAAGGAAAGGGAAATTTAAAGGAAAAAGGGGATTTCCTTAATATAAGGTCTAAACTTAACAGGTCTGATGCCGCTTATAGAGCGGATAAGGCTTGAAAAGAAAACCTGAAAAGTTTGAAGGGCCGAGGTAGGAATTTGTTTCAGATTAAACGTAAAGTTGGGAAAATCGAAATATTACTTGACGCAAAAAAGCTTGGAGAAGATTACCTGCTGACCCTTACAGGTGGAGAGGAACATGTGGGAGCTGTTGCCGTAGGACTTTTTGATGAAAAAAGCCAGAGAGCAAGTTCATCGGTGATAACAATGCCCGGGCATCGGGAGGAATATCTTGCCCTACACGGGGCAAAGCAGGTGAGCAGGGCCACAAGGAAAACCTCGGTATTTGTTGTCGGAATACACCAGGATAATGTCAGCCCCGGGGAAATAAGGGATATAGTCTCAGCCGCAGGGGAAATGGTGGAAAGCTTCATTGCCTTTTATGAAAAAGAAGACGAACCGGCAGGACGGGATAAAGACTGAGATAACGGCCGAAAAATGAATAACGGAAATATTGGTAAAGAAAAGAATAATGGAAGTAACGGTCGAGAATTGAATAATGGAAACAATGGCAGGAATATTAACGGCAGGGATAAAATGGAGATAACGGTAGGGATCAGCGGAGCCTCAGGGGTCCAGTACGGAATTCGCCTTCTTGAAGTACTGGCGGAAAAAGGAATTAAAACCCATCTGGTTTTGACGGATGCTGCAAGCCAGATAATAGGGATCGAAACTGATTACACCCCCGAAGCAGTGGAGAAACTCGCAACCTGGAGCCATGCCCAGAAAGACTTCTCAGCGCCAATAGCCAGCGGCTCTTACAGGACAGCGGGAATGGTTGTCGCTCCCTGCAGCATGAAAACCCTTGCGGCCGTGGCAAACGGGGTATCCGATACCCTTCTTACGAGAGCTGCAGATGTCTGCCTCAAAGAGGAGAGAAAACTCATTTTAATGACCCGGGAAACCCCGCTTAACCTGATACATATCGAAAACATGCTTCGGGCTAAAAGAGCAGGGGCAAGCATCCTTCCAGCCTGTCCGGGCTTTTATTCACGACCCAGAACTCTCGAAGACCTCATAGATACGATGGTCGGAAGAGCCCTCGACTTGCTCGGGATAGAAAACGAGATTTATCACCGATGGAAATGAAGAAAACAATCTCAAGAGAAATCCGGACCGATCAGGCAGAAGAAGTTTCGATTTTCGAAAAAGAATTTTTCAGAGAAGCATGACAGGCCCATGTTCTAACGAAAGCTATATAAAGGATAATCTCCTTTGAGAGGAGGTACCCCCTGGGATAGTAGGGTAGCTTGGTCCATCCTCGAGCGTTTGGGACGCTTGGACCGCGGTTCAAATCCGCGCTATCCCATTTATATATTTTTTCTATGTTTTTCTATGTTTTTCTACACATTTTCTGTATGTTTTCTACATATTTTCTACATGTTTTCTCATCTCGTTCTACCATTTTTCTGCTTATCTCCTCTTTTCTTGTCTTTCGGAGACGGGACATACTCAACAGTCAAAGATCCTGAACACACACAGCCATGCCGGAAAATACACCGTTACCCTGACGGTAGAAAATGCTAAGGCAGCAGCATCCTGACCGCTTCTGGAGATTTCACGGTGTCTAAAAGTAGATAACCAGAGTCAATTACCCCCCACTGAAGTGGGAGGCTTGCATGTCACTGATTATTCTTTCAGATCATTTCATGCGTATGGGTGATTGACTTGCACCCCTGAGATTCTAAGATATACCTAAAATCTCT
>CAZSVY010000306.1:0-3803 GCA_964610495.1 uncultured Methanosarcinales archaeon | reverse complement strand
CCATTCTTGCCCATAAATCAGCCCCCTTGAACTCCCTTTAATATCAATATTTATAAATTAGTCCGCTTGAACGAGCGAAGCGAGTGAAACGGACAGCGCACTGCAGAGCCGCAACTCTGCCGAAACGGAAAGCGGCTGTTGCGATGTAAGCGCAACTCCCAGAAAATCTCCGATTTTCTGTGAGCCCGAAGCGCAACTCGGGAGCCGCAACTCTGCCGAAAAGGGCACCGTCCTCCCTAGACGGGACTCGGGTGCAGAAAGAATAATAAAGGAGTAAAAGTTCAAATTGATACAAAACTGATTAAACAAAAATAAGTAAAAGGTAATAATATGGTTTCAAAGGATCTTCCCTTCACCAAAGAGGATATTCTGGAAATAATGAAAAAGTATCCCACCCCTTTTCATATTTACGATGAAAAAGCCATTCTGGAAAATGCGCGGAAAATGAAAGCAGCCTTCAGGGGAGTTCCCGGCTTTAAAGAGTTCTTTGCCGTAAAAGCCCTTCCAAACCCCTTTATTCTAAAAATCCTCAAAGAAGAGGGTTTCGGTGCGGATTGCAGTTCTTTGCCCGAGTTAATTCTTGCCGAGAAAGCGGGAATGACCGGAGAAGACATAATGTTCAGCTCAAACGATACTCCCTCTGAAGAGTTCATAAAGGCAAAGGAGCTTGGAGCATACATAAACCTTGATGACATAAGCCATATTGACTACCTTGAGAAGCATGCCGGACTTCCGGAAATTGTCTGCTTCAGGTACAATCCCGGCTCCCTTAAAGGAGGAAACGCCATTATAGGAAAGCCGGAAGAGGCGAAATACGGTTTTACGAGAGACCAGCTTTTTGAAGGCTACCGCATACTCCGGGACAGGGGAGTAGAGCGTTTCGGAATGCACACAATGGTGGCCTCAAACGAATTAAATCCTGATTACTTTGTGGAAACCGCAAGAATCCTCTTCGAACTCATAGTTGAAATCTCAAAGGAACTCAACGTAACGTTCGAGTTTGTAAACCTCGGTGGAGGCATAGGCATCCCCTACAGGCCTGATGAGGAACCTGTTTCCTTCGAAGCCGTGGCAAAAGGTGCCAAAGAAGCTTACGAAGCCACAATCACGGCTAACGGGCTTTATCCGCTCAAAGTCTTCCTGGAATGCGGCCGTGTGATCACAGGCCCCTATGGATACCTGATTTCCCAGGTAAGGCATCTCAAACATACCTACAAGGATTATGTTGGGATGGACTCCTGTATGGCCAACCTGATGCGTCCGGGCATTTACGGAGCCTATCATCATATAACCGTACTCGGAAAGGAAAATGAAGCCCCTGTCCGCGAGTATGACGTAACCGGCTCCCTCTGCGAAAACAATGACAAATTCGCAATCGACAGGCCGCTTCCAGAGATCGAGATCGGGGATATCCTTGCAATCCACGATGCAGGCGCGCATGGGCACGCTATGGGCTTCAATTATAACGGAAAACTTCGTTCTGCCGAACTCCTTCTCAGGAAGGACGGAAGCGTTGTGCAGATCAGGAGAGCCGAAACTATTGAGGACTACTTTGCAACCCTGGATTTCGAAACGCTGAAAAGTTTCAGGTAAGAAAGTTCTTCAGTAAAAATCGGAAAAACATCTCAAAAGAAGATTTATTGAGGAACTAAAAACAGGTGAGGGGCAGAGAAATTTCAGTGCTATATCTCACTGCTACACCTGAATTAACCCTTTCTTTATACGGAGTTCTTTATACGGAGTTTGCATATAAAAAATGTAAAAACAGATTTTATCCCTTAACTCTTCTAGTGGACTTCCGGTCAAAAAAGATATTCTTTCCTGTAACGCTTAACGGAAGCCCCATGGCCACATCCGCATCTATCATTTTGAAGTAACACGCCGCAGCTCCGGCAGAATAGAGGATGCGGTTGTCGACACAGAGATCCTTTGCTTTTGCTGCTGCCGAGCCCACCGCAATTCCAAGGTCAAGGTACTTGATCATGCACTGGGGGCCGAGAAACTCTTTCTGTACCTTTCCGTGTTCAAGCATTTCCTTACAGGTTGCAAACCCGCAGGCTCCACAGTCCAGGTTGCTCACGCCGGAAGCCTTCAGCCCTATAAGGGCAATGGAATCAGCGTCTCTGATATTTCTGGCGTCCCTAAGAAGGAACTTCAGGCCCTTGATTTCGCTTAATTCTTCCATTTTATCAGCAAGCTCGGCTTTTTCTTCCTGAGACAGAAGGCAGGTTATAATGTCGTCAATGCCTTTTCCTTTTGGAGCTGTCCGGGCGGCAGTAAGAATTATTTTTGCAAGCAGTTCAACGGATTCAAGTTCAGGATTCTGTTTCATGGCAGGAAGTTGAAAATAATATTATTTATAACCGAACCAGCCGGGGCGATTTTACAGTCTTCGCTTACAGTTCTTGCTTTTCGCAAACTTATTTAGATACTCAGGCCGATATATCAATGATCAGATATGACTCCCGAGGAAGCCGCAAAAAGAAAAACAGAATGGGTTGCAAAGATGAAAAAGGAAGGCAGGATGAAAGAGGATATGACTGAAGACCATAAGTCCTGTCTTAATGCCCTGCAGAATCCAGTCCGCAGAAATATTCTTAAAGCCCTGGTCGAGCATAGAAAGTCACTGGAAGAAATAAAAGCCCAGCTCAAGCTCACAGACTCCCAGGCAAGTTACAACCTCAATATGCTGGAAAGTACCCTCTGTATTGAAAAAGAGGAGAGCGAAGGAGTTACATATTATGTCCTGTCTCCCAGGGGAGAAGGATATATGGAGAATGTAGAGCTGAAAAAGTAAAAGTACCTAGACCAGCAAATAAATCTCAGATGGTTCCGAAGATATATGTTTCACATTTTTCGTTCCGAAATCTTTGAATTTCTCTGCTTGAAAAAATAGGTGGAGATTCAGAACCGGGATCGTAAACCCGGGTCGAATTCTCCAGGGAGTCAAAGATTTCCGGATTAAACGACCTTAAATTCCCTCATATTTTTTCAGGATATCTTCAAAGGAATCCGTGACAGTTTCAAGTTTTTCTCTTCCAAGACCAAAAGTGCTGAGTTTGAAATATTTGGTGAGCCCGGATTTTATGCCATGAATATTACGTTCCTTGAGTTCCCTGTAGAGGAAGTATCTTCCGCTCTTGACTTTCTCGGAGATCTCATAGAAACGTGGGGCTTCGAAGAACATAAGGTCATGAGAATGAGGTTTCTGCCCGCGCTGGATAAAGCCCATTTCCTCAAGCCTTGCCGAGAACCAGCGGGCATTTTCGACCTCCTGGTCCCAGTTCCGAACACGCTTTACCACATCCGGGAAAGAAGCAATGAGGGTCATAACCGTAGCGCCCCTTGCCGTGCATCCCAGAAACTCAACTTCTTTTACTTTGCTATGTCTGGATTTCCTGAACACGACAGGAGCGTACTCTTCGCTTACCCCGAGCACTCCGACAGGTCCTGATGCAGCCATTGATTTATGCCCGCTGCCTACAATAAAGTCGGCACCGATTTCTTTTGCAGATACTGGCATTCTTCCGACTGCGTATGCACCATTCAGGAGAAGTGGGACATTGTATTCATGGCATACAGACGCGATTTTTCCCGCATCGGGCAGGTTTCCATAGCTTCCGTCCGGATATGTTACAAGTGCAAGAACAGGCGGTTTTCCGCTTTCCCTTGTAACCTCTTCGATTGCCGTGGCATATCCTTCAGGGTCAAGGTAATAATCGGGGCTGCCTGAGTGGGGTACGACTTTGACATTGAGGCCTGCTCTTTCGGCTGCAACATATGAAGAATAATGGGCAAGGCCA
>CAZSVY010000305.1:0-2728 GCA_964610495.1 uncultured Methanosarcinales archaeon | reverse complement strand
TGTGTCCCGTCACAGAAAGGTTTGTTCCCTGATTGGCCACATCGGCATAGGGCATACTGTTTCTTTATGGGATGTTTCTTGACTTCACGCCATATCAGGCGGTCAGTGTCTTCATCTTTGCAGATCTCCATGGTAATAAGGGGAACTCTACCGGTCACTATATACGGACCATTCATAAGCACAGTGATCTTCATGGAGTCATTCGATATATTTGATTTTTTTTCCACTTCTCCAATCATCTTGCAGCCTCCTTTATAATGGGAAATTTAACCGCTGCATCCAAATTTTGAGTTTTTCGGACAGACCGCCTTTTTTCAAAGGCTACAAACCTCGTTGTACGAACTTTCTGTCACGCATATAGTTTCCTCATGCATATCTTCAGTATCTCAAAAAAGATTGTGAAGATTTTTCATCTTCAGGCTCAAAAAAGTAAACTTATAAATCAGAAAACTTATGGACTGGGCTTTGAACGGGATCAAAGCAACTTCTTTCCGGGTTCTGTGAACGGTTTACAGTCATAAACGTCAGTAATTTTCATAACTACAAGAGCTTTTGCGGGGAACTTCTCAGCTATGTCTTTAACCATTTTATACATCTTTTCGTAATCTTCCCCTTGAGTCTTGATCTCAATATCTCCTTTTATCTGGTAGCAGCCTTTAATTTCCGGACCCCAAACATAAATTGATCCCCTGGGGTTTTCTTCAAGGTTTTTACGTGTCTTAAGGAAATAGTTATCTGCTATCCAAAGTGTCTCTCCGTCTTCCTGCAATTTACACAGGCCTATTGGTATTACATTCGGTTCTCCAGATTTAGATGCGGTTGCGAACGGGAAAACTTTCATTTTTGCAAAGTCTTCCTTCATCTCATCAGTTAATTTCACCATTTATTTTACCCCTCATTAAATCGGTTTTTACTAATATGGCTGCAATCGGTATATAACTTTCAACGTATCAAAAATAAAAGAAGTAAAGTACTTTTTGTTCACATATCTGCGTTTATAAGAAATCCTATCTGAAGGCGCAAAAAAATTACAAAAATGCAAAATTTACGGAAGAATAGCAAGAGAAAGTAAATTAAAATGAACAAGATGTAGAAAAGTAAAATATGAATAAAAAGGTTACATAAAAGAACATAATAAAGAAAATAAAGAAAATTAAAGGGAAATAAAGGAAATTGAAGGAAAAAAATTAAGGAAAAAGAAATTTAAAAGAAATCAGGAGAAAAGCCGGAAATAAAACCGGAAATCTTTCTTAATTTTTACAGTTAAACACTTTATCCAGGAAGTACTGATGAATCCGCAAGTCCCCGGTTAATTCGGGATGGAAAGCAAGAGCCAGCACGTTTCCCTGCTCTGCAGCAATGATCAGGTCATCGAGCCTGGAAAGCACGCGAACCCCAGGCCCGCAGCTCACTATTCCCGGAGCCCTTATAAACACGCCTGTAAAAGGAGAATCAAGAATCTCAATCTCAAGTTCGGCCTCAAAAGAATCCCTCTGCCGCCCAAAAGCGTTCCTGTTGACTTTCGTATCCATAATCCCGAGCAGTTCCTGGCTGGTTTTTTCAACCTGCTCGTCACCTTCCTTTGCAATTACAATCAGCCCAGCGCAGGTCCCGAGGATCGGAACTTCTCTTGCAGCCGCATCCTTAATCTCCTCTGCAATCCCCTCGCGGGCAAGCAGCCTGCAAAGTGTGGTACTCTCCCCGCCAGGAATAACAATCCCGCTGCACTCCGGGACAATACCCTTATGCTTTATCGCAACTACCTCTGCATCCATCCCTCTTTCCTTGAGGGCTCTCCTCAAAGCATCAATATGCTCAGAAACCGCTCCCTGAATAGCGATTACACCTATCTTCATGAAAAACACCATTTTCCAGAACTAATTCATTACCTGTTAATCCGAAAATAAAAAATTGAAGTATTTTATTCTTATAGGCTCGCAAGAAAGAATCCATTTTTAAAAATAAATTCTCAGCCCCGTTTGATCGAAGCCAAATATAGGTTTTCTCGACCAGCCATCTTTGAGTAAAGCTGGTGTCTTTATTTTAAACTAGTCCATTTGAGCGAAGCGTAAGCGTAGCGAAACGGACAGCGCTCCCGAGTTACAACTCGGGAGCCATAACTCTGTCTCAACACAATGGGCCGTCCTCCCGAGACGGGACTCGGGCGAAGCGCAATTCGGGGTTACCAGCCGCGTTCCTGAAGGGCTTCTTCAAGAGGAATCATATCTGCGCTGATCCCTTTCATGCCGGCACCCACGCCTTTTGAAATCTCAGCAAGTTTTATGGGGTTGTCAAAGTTATTTACGGCTTCGACGATGGCTTTTGCCATTTTCTCAGGGTTTTCGGCTTTGAAAATGCCTGAGCCCACGAAAACACCGTCTGCCCCAAGGCGCATCATAAGCGCTGCATCTGCAGGGGTTGCAACTCCACCGGCTGCAAAGTTTACCACTGGCAGGCGCTGCATTTTTGAGGTTTCAACTACAAGTTCGATCGGAGCTTCAATATCTCTGGAAACCATAATCAGTTCTTCTTTAGTCTTCCCGGCAAGGGCACGGATTTCACCCTGGATCTGCTTCATGTGTTTTACTGCCTGGCTGACATCTCCGGTTCCGGCCTCTCCTTTCGTTCGAATCATAGCTGCCCCTTCGTTAATTCTTCGGAGAGCTTCTCCGAGGTTTCGGGCCCCGCAGACAAAAGGCACGGTAAACTGTGTTTTGTCTATATGGAA
>CAZSVY010000304.1:0-6191 GCA_964610495.1 uncultured Methanosarcinales archaeon | reverse complement strand
TATTATCCCATAGATGCTCACCAAAAGAATAATACCATGCCTTGATGTGACCCTTGACAGAGCAGGCGGCTGTGTTGTTAAGGGTGTTGAGTTCGTGGACCTCAAAGAGGCCGGAGACCCTGTGGAACTCGCCAAGCGCTACAATGAAGAGGGCGCAGACGAACTTGTTTTTCTGGATATCACAGCCTCTGCTCATGGCAGGGAAACCATGATCGATGTGATTGAAAGGACTGCAGACGAGGTTTTCATTCCTCTTACGATCGGAGGGGGAATAAATTCCATTGATGCAATTCGCCAGATTCTCAGGGCCGGCGCAGACAAAGTCTCAGTTAACACCTCTGCAGTCAAGAACCCTGACTTCATCAAAGAATCCTCGGATATCTTCGGAGCCCAGTGTATTGTTACTGCGATTGACTGCAGGCGAAATTCCGATATAAAGAATAATCCCGACAAAACTATCCTGGAACTCGAGGACGGAACTCCTGCCTGGTATGAAGTGGTAATCTACGGAGGCAGGGAACCGACTGGAATCGATGCCGTGCAGTGGGCAAGAAGGGCAGAAGAACTGGGCTCCGGAGAAATCCTGCTCACAAGTATGGACCGGGACGGAACTTATGCAGGCTATGACCTGCCAATTACGAGAAAACTCTCGGAAGAGCTTGATGTCCCGATTATAGCCTCAGGAGGAGTCGGAAACCCTCAGCACATCTATGAGGGATTCTCACTCGGAAAAGCCGATGCTGCTCTTGCAGCAAGCATCTTCCACTTCAGGGAATACTCAATCAAGGAAGTTAAAGAATATCTCAGAGAGCGGGAAATCCCTGTAAGGCTTTAAAACTCAGGAAAAGACGGTAAAAGGCAAAAAATAAGCCAGGCAACTACCACTAAGGCGATTAAAATAGTATTAGAGTAGCTAATATATTACTCTAGATTAAAACCGTATTACAATACTTAAAATGTTATTGCGGTGGTTAATAAGATTTTCCGGAATAATAAGAAGGGAGTGGGGAAGGACAATGGAGATCTCAGAATTCCAGAGACTGATGTACGAACTCTATGCGCATAATGACAGGAAGAGGGGAGGTAAAGCTACCATGCTCTGGCTGGTTGAAGAAGTTGGAGAACTTGCCGAAGCCATTCGCAGGGAAGAGCCAGAAAATATAGAAGAGGAACTTGCAGACTGCTTCGCCTGGATAGGGGCGCTTGCCAATCTCTACGGTGTAAACCTCGAAGAAGCCTTCCTTAAAAAGTACCCTGGCATATGCCCTACCTGCAAGCAAAAACCCTGTGTCTGTACGGATTGAACGCAGTTAAGCTATCTTATTCTGGAAACCTGATTTTCAGGATTCCTTTTTTAACTTATATTATCCCTGGCTTTGCCCTTCAGGGGATTTTTTAGACAGATACTTCCATATATTTTGAGATACTTTTTTATTTATTAGAGTCAATCTGTTATGCGGAATTCTTATCTGGATTTCATTTATCGGGGAAATACACATGTCAGAAGCCGAAAACATGGAACTTTTTGAGGGTTTTCAGTTGAAGATCCTTAACAATACTGGCGAGGACCTTGTGCTCCAGGCCCAGAAAATTGAAAAAGGTAAATACAAAAAAGGACACCAGGCTCCAGCTAAAATCGAGTCTTATGAGGAAAAGGGCTTTGAGCTCGTTGCATGCGAAGGCAGCTGCGAAGGTGGAGCCGACATTGAGGGCTGGGTCAAATACGGGCTGGGGTGTACGGAAGGGTACTGCAAGATACACTTCAAATACGTGGGAAAAACAGACAAGCTCGGTTATTCCTGCGAATGCCACATGCACGATGGAAAAATGCTCTGCGACTCCTCAAAGGATGAGAAAACCGGGAGAACCGTGAGCTGGATTATAGGGCCAAAAGCGTAATCCATAAACATAAGCATCCAGCCTGTCCGGCAGCTTTCAACCTATTCATCTTTTTTATTATTTTTTCCAGGCCTCTGGAGTATCATCACTCTGTATTATTCTGGAAAAGTAGCCGGACTACCGGAAGGAAATTTTCAGGCCGGACTATATTCATTTTATTTATCTTTTTCTATTTTTATGGTTGTTAATTATCCAGGCTGCAACCTCAATCTCCTTTTTTTCAGGGAGTCTTTGACGTATTTACTTCCTGCAGCCAGGGAGGGGATGCCAAAGCTTAATTAAGGACAGGTTCTCTAATCCCATCTGATGAAGCCTGAAAAACCGGAACTGCTTGCCCCGGCAGGAGGCATGGAAGCTTTTGTTGCAGCCGTAGAAAATGGGGCTGACGCCGTATATCTCGGAGCCCGGGCTTTCAGTGCTCGGGGGTATGCCTCGAACTTCTCAGAAAAAGAACTTGAAGAAGCCATTGATTATGCTCATCTCAGGGGCGTGAAAGTATACGTAACCGTAAATACGCTGCTCAAGGAAGAAGAAGTGGAAAACGCCCTTAAACTGCTTTCCTGCCTGAGAAAAATAGGGACCGACGCGGTCATAGTCCAGGACCTCGGGCTCATCTTTCTTGCAGGAAAATATCTGCCTGACCTTCCGCTGCACGCGAGCACGCAAATGACTTTGCATAACAGCGAAGGGGTTGAATTTGTAAAAAAACTGGGAATAGAAAGGGCTGTGCTTGCACGGGAATCGTCGCTTGAAGAGATAAAATGGATAAAAGAGAGAACCGGCACTGAAATCGAGATTTTCGTACATGGGGCTCTCTGCATTTCCTATTCCGGCCAGTGCCTCCTGAGCAGCCTTATAGGGGGAAGAAGCGGAAACCGGGGGTTCTGCGCTCAGCCTTGCCGCAAAAAATACAGGTTGTACTGCGAAGGAAAACCGATCAAAACAACCGGCAGCTATCTCCTGAGCCCAAAAGACCTTAACACAAGCTCAGGCCTCGGAGCCCTTATAGAAGCCGGGATCGAATCTTTCAAAATCGAAGGCCGGATGAAAAGGCCGGAATATGTCGCAGGCGTTGTCAGGATTTACCGCCGCCTGATTGACAGGTATATTGAAAATCCTGAAGGATATTCGGTCTCCGAAGAAGAGCAGGAAATACTTACCCAGCTCTTTAGCAGGGGTTTTACTCCGGGTTATTTTTTTGAAAACCCGCGCTGGGAGCTTATGAGCAGGGAGAATCCCCACAACCGTGGAGTTCCTGCAGGCACGGTTACAGGGTATGACAGGCATGTAAATCGTATCCGTGTAAAACTTTCACGGCCTCTTCGCCTGGGAGACGGGATAATGGTTGAAAATGCAGAAACCAGGCCCGAAGACAAAGGAAAAATCATCTCCTCAATGTATATGGGAAAGGGCCCGGTATACAGTGCAGGAGCGGGAGATACGGTAGAAATTCCTTTCGACTCAAGGGCCCCAGCAGGAAGCACGGTGTACAGGACTCATGACAAAAAGCTTATGGATTCCCTCAAAAAAGAAAGCGAGTCCGGAAGCCTGAGGCCTAAAATCCCTGTATTCATCACGGCAACCGTTGCACCGGGCAGGCCTGTCAGGCTTGAGGTAAAAGACAGGGATTCAAATGCAGTAACAATTGAGTCCGGGTATCTGGTTGAGAAGGCTGAAAAGCAGCCTACTTCAAAGGCGCAGATCGAAAAGCAACTTTCAAAACTCGGAAACACACTTTTTGAGGCCGCTGAACTTCATGTCACTATGGAAGGGGATATTTTTATTCCTGTGGGGCAGTTGAACGAGCTGAGGACAAAAGCAATAGAGCAGCTTGAAAACCTGCGGATTTCCAGGTGGAAGCGAAAACTTCTCGATACTCTGCAATTCTTTGAATCCGGAGAAAAAACAGGACAGGGAGCAGGAAAGACTGTTCGGGAAAATCTCCCAATGCGTCCTGTACTCTCGGTTTCCGTGTATTCCTTTGATGGGCTTGAAGGAGCGCTTGCAGGCGGAGCCGATCAGATCTATTTCGGAGAAGGGCTCTTTAGAAGGCCGGAAACAGCAGGGCAGAAAGAGGATTCTGCGCAGGGGTTTGACACCGTTTTTGAGAAAGCTGTCGCAGAAACACAAAAGGCAGGCAAGAAAATCTATTTCAGTACCCCAAAGGTCGTGGAAGATTCCGAAATGAAGTCTGTGGAAAAAACCTTTTCTCGTGTAAGGGGACTGGGAGCTGACGGTGTTCTTGTTTCAAACCTGGGCACCCTGAGCCTTGCAAAAGCCGGGAAAATCCCTTTTATTGCGGACAGTCCTCTGAATGTTTTTAATAGCCGCACTTTTGTCCTTCTTCTACAGGAAGGGGCTCAGATGGCTGTGATTTCTCCTGAGCTGACCCTTGAAGAGTTAAAAAGTATTACCTTTTACGGGCCTGCAGAGTGTATTGTCCATGGCCGCCTTGAACTGATGGAATCCGAACACTGTCTTATAGGCGGGCTGCCTGGGGACGATAAAGGTCAGTGCAATGGCCCATGCAGGTCAGGAAAGTTTACACTGGTAGACGAGAAAAACTACGAGTTCCCCCTGCTCCTGGACTCTGAATGCAGGATGCATCTCCTTAACTCAAGATCGCTTTGCATGCTTGAATACGTTCCTGAAATCCTCAAAAGCGGAATTTCAAGCCTCAGGGTTGAAACGCTAGGAATGGAAAATCCAGACGAGATAAGAAGAGTAACCCGGGCCTACAGGAACGCGATTGATACTTATCTTGAGGCCGGGAAACAGGGACAGGAAAACTGCGAGAAGCTTGGAAAAGGCTTTACTAAAGGACATTATTTCAGGGGCGTGCAGTAAAAGCCTGAATTGCCGGAAAAACGGTTAAAAGGTGAAAGGAAAATGGAAAGTTTGAAGGAAATAGCGTTTTCGGAAAAGCGAAACCCCAAAATTTTTCTGTCTGGCTCGATCCGCGGAGGAAGGCAACTGCTTGAGACTTACAGGTTTATGTTTGACGCCCTGGAAGATGCAGGGGCTGAGGTGCTCAGCTGGCATGTTGCTGACCCTGAGCTGGAAAAAGTAGAAATGAGAATGACAGAAGAAGAGATTTATGCCAGGGACATAAGTTTGCTTGTGAAAAGCGATGCTCTGATTGCAGAGGTTACAGTGCCTTCCACAGGTGTGGGTTACGAAATCTGCAGGGCACTTGTCCGGGGAATTCCCGTGCTCTGCCTTTACAGCCCGGATGCAGCAATCTCGGCAATGGTACTTGGAAATCCGGACCCTTTACTTGAGGCAAAGGCTTATCCGGATAAAACTTCACTTAAAAACATTATTATTGAGTTTATCCGGGCCCTGTAAGGAATAAAACCTGGAATTAGCCTTTATTTTGTAAAAAAGTCATTGGGTGTCCTGTTCAAGCCTGAAGTATAACTTTTATAGTCCTTAACTGTATTATAAAACTCAGTGATAATTATAAATAAGTTGAAACCCTATCTATGACTCATGGTAGTTGAAATCATAGAAATTTTAGTACTGGTCCTGGCAATTGTAGTGGCCTTCGTCCTGTATAAAGCCCTGAAGACCGCAACCAGCCTTGCAATAAATGCAGTACTTGGGGTCTTGGTCCTGTTCGTGGCAAAAGTTTTACTCGGGGTTGAAATCACTATCACATGGGTAGCAGTTCTTATCTGTGCAATAGGGGGCATTTTCGGAGCGCTTGCCATAGTGGCGTTAAATTATCTGAAAATGGCCTTCGTATGACAGGTACACAGAGAGAATACTGGCAGAGAAGATTGAAAGCGATAGGTGGAGGGTATAACCTGAAATCCTTGAAAGCTTCCGGAGACGAGAAATCCAGGATTTCCTAAAAGAATAAATTCAACGTTCCGAAGAGAATAGATTCAAGGCTTCCGGAAGATCCCTCTCACCAGATGCCTTTTATAAGTTTCTCCCTTGAAAGTCTTCTCTTTTATTATATCTTCCAGCCTGATAACTTCAAATTCCTTGAAAAGCGCCCTAACTTCCTCTCTGGTAAAATAATGGTAAATTATGCCATTTTGCCGGGCAAAAGTCCTCTCTTCAAGAGGGGTTGAAGGTTCTCCGCCGCAGCGCATATCCTCACAGCCGAAGGCCTCATAAAAGACAAGCCCCCCCTTCCTGAGTATGTGAAGGAATTCTTTGACCGCGGATTCTCTTTCTTCTTTGAAAAGGTGCTGGAGTACCCCATAACAGAGGATTCCGTCAAAAGTGCGGGCTTTGAAAGGAAGATCCGAAATACTTGCCCCAAGATGCTCGGCAAACCT
>CAZSVY010000303.1:0-9933 GCA_964610495.1 uncultured Methanosarcinales archaeon | reverse complement strand
TGCAAATTTAAATAATCCTCAATGCAAATTTAAAAGAACGTTGCGGGTCTGGTAAACCTGACCTTTCCTTTAACTGGCCTAGGAGGAGAAAAATGTTTCTTTCTCCTCCTGAACCATTTAGTTGTCTTTTTTATTAGCTTCCAAACTGCCTTCAACAAACAATCTGGCTATTCTTTAGTTACCCTCCGAATTAAGAGAGCTTTCAGAAATCAGCTGGCTGTGCTTTGATTAGCCTCCGAACTGTCTTCCACAAGGTCTTGCAGATTGTGTTCCATGTAAGGGGCATTGCTCCTGTTGATCAGTTCCCGGCAGACCTCAGCAGGCTTCCCTTCCATTGCAAGGGCTCCGTTTTCAATCAATATAGCCCGATGAGCAACTTCCCGGACGAAATCCATATGGTGGCTCACGAGTACAATGGTCGTGCCAAAGCGTTCATTTATTCTTTTTAAGGAATTTGTGACATCCCTGAGGGTTACCGGGTCAAGGTCTCCAAAGGGCTCGTCAAGCATGAGATACTCGGGAGATGTTGCAAGGCTTAAGGCAATGAAAGCACGGACATGCTCTCCTCCACTGATCTGGTAAGGTGTTTTGTCAAGCACTTCCATTGGCAGGTCAAGGGCTTTAAAGGCTGGCTTTGCATAGGTATCTACATCAGTTACCGGGATTGTAGGGAATAGATCGGAATAGATGGTATCACTCAGGTTGAGCTCCCGCAGCGCAGTTGTTTTCTCCTCTTCTGGCATGTCAGGCAGGCGGTATATAGTATCAAGGGTCTCATCCGAAAGTCCCATTTCCCTGGCTTTATTCCTTGCGTATTCGATTGCACCTAGCTTTTTCATACTTAGCCTGAATCGAATCTGGTCCCTGACCGTGGAGTTAACGGACATCGAGAACTCCTGGTTCATGACACTCATAATCCGTCGGAGCTCCATACGCTTTTCGCTATACTCGGTGACATCTACCCAATCCCCGCAGCAGAGATAATCCACTGTCCCACTCTTAGGCCTTACAAGGCCTTCCATAAGCTTCATAAGGGTTGTTTTTCCAGCTCCCGATGAGCCGATAAGAGCAAGAATTTCTCCCCTGTAAACATCGAGAGAAAAGTCTTTTATATTAAGGACTTCCCCCATCCGGATAATGGAATAGCGTTTTGAGATTTCCTTAACTTTGATGCAAACCTCTTTACTCTCAGGCTCTGCAAGCTCTTTCCTTGGCTTCATGTCTCTAAGGAAATTTTTAAGCACCCAGGAAGGCTCTCCATCGGCTGCAATTTTTCCATTCTCAAGGAAGATCAGCCTGTCAGCAAGATAAGCATGAATTTCCGGAAGGTGAGAAACTACTATAATTGGAATATTCAATTTCTTTTTCAGACTCTTTATTACGTCAAGGACTTCCTGTTTTGTGTCCGGTCCGGTCATTGTAACGGGTTCGTCGAGGAGAAGGAGCTTTGGCTTTGCGGCAAGCTGCCTTGCCATTACAACTCTCTGCTTTTCTCCCCCGCTCAGAAGATTGGTGGAATGAAGAGCCTTATGTTCCAGGCCCACAAGCTTCAGATACTCCATTGCTTCTTCAAAGAGATCGTCGTAATCATTAGTAACATCGTGCGGAAGATGTTCATTCTGTGGGAGGGCTTCATGCCCTACTCGAAGGTAGTTTAGCTTTCTTATAATATTTTCAATTGCAGGCCCGTTCCAGAGCCCGAAGTTTCGCTGGAGGTGTATTGCGCTTACGCTTTTGAGAAACTTTTCCCCTTCAATCCCTGATTCAGGAGTTATAATTTCTCCATCTACTTCCACAGTTCCCTGCTGAAAGGGCTCTACTCCCCGGATGATGCGCAACAGTGTCGATTTACCGCTTCCGCTTCGACCTGTAATCCCGAGAATTTCTCCATCCTCCACCGTGAGGTCGATATGGTCCAGCACTCTTATCTTTTCGGAACATACCTCATAATCTTTAACCAGGTTGGAAACTCTGAGCATAATCATACCTCTTAGTGTTGATCGCAAGTTAACGCCGGACCCGAGCTCCGTTCTGCAATTTTGCCAGTCCGGTGTGATAATCTATCCTCTTTTGCTGCATTTTTCGGATCCTTTTGCGCCAGTACAATTTATACTAAAATAGGAGTCAAATATTACCTTATAACTATTTATTACAATCGGCTGCTGTGATTTAAACCTCATCAGTGTAAAAGCTATCTTTGATATTCAAAATTTTCCGGGACGTACCGTATATCAAATTTACAGCTGAAAGAGGGGTTTTTCTGGCCTGAAAATCTAACTCACTGCCCGATCTCACCTGCTCTGGCCTTAACGAAATCTACTTAATCAAATAATCAGACTTTTATTTCGATTTGGGCGCTAGAGAAAGCCTGAGCTCCGGAATAAGTATTCTGGAAAAATAAATATTTTAAAAGAAGAGTGGAATTAAATGAGTCTTTTCTTAAAAGCAGGCAGCACATCCTGAATCTGTCTTATCAGGGTTCATCTATTTATAGGGTTCATCTCTTTATAGCTGATACGAGTTCAGCCACCTTTGCAGTAACATCCTTTACTTCTTCAACAACGGTGCCGGTAACTATCATATCCGCACCAGCAGAAGCACAGAGTTCTGCAGCTTTTGCATCTCTTATCCCACCGCCAACTATGAGTTTGTTTTCCCCGAGCACCTGCTTGACAGCTCCTATCATCTCAGGACTGACAGGCATGTCGGCTCCAGATCCGGCTTCAAGGTAGGTGTAATGCATGCCAAGATATTTGCCTGCAAGGGCGTATACTGCGGCAATTTCAGGCTTTTTCTTGGGAATCAGTTTTGCGTCCCCTACCCAGCCAACAGTTCCTCCGGGTTCGACAATAATATATGCCATGGAGATAGGTTCTATCTGACTTCTGTATACAAGCGGGGCTCCAAGCACCTGGTTTGTGATCACATACCCTATATCTCTTGAGTTCAGAAGGCTCATGAAAAATACGGCATCTGCATATCTGCTGAGCCCGGCTGAACTTCCCGGGAAAAGAATGGTTGGGACATCTACCTTTTCTTTTATCTTTATGACGGTCTCATCAAGCAGGGTTCCCGACGCTCCGGTTGAGCCCCCTATCATGATGGCATCGGTGCCTCCCTTAACTGCTGCAAGGGCAATTTCAGCGGCTCGTTCAGGCGTCTGGGAAGCGGGATCGATAAGGGTAAGATGAACTTTTCCTTCCTGATCAATTATTTTCTGAAGGTGTGCTTCCACCTGCAAAAAAGATCATGCTCCCTTGGATTCCTTGGATTTCACCCGAAGAGCACTGTAACCGCATTTTCTGCAGCGGGTTGCTCTTATTGCATTCCTGGCATTGCATTTCATGCAAATTTTCTTATTTAGTAATCTTTCTTCTGCTTCTGGAAAACGAGCCATTTTTTGTCACCTGCTATTATTTTTCGATATTGATAAGGTATATAGCCCGCTTAATGGATGTTAAGGGATATAACGTTTTTCGTCAAAAAAGTCCGCCTTTTATTGAGTTTGCGACCTTTTTTTCCTTCGCTTTTAGCATACCCGCTGTTTTACCTGTTCCGCCGACTCAAAGTTTATTTATTGGTTACGTTGTTTATTCCCTGCCCTGTGTGCTTAAACCCGGACTGAAGCTGTAATTAAGTTGATATTGGACTGTGATAAAGTTAATATTGAAATTGAATAACGCTAAGAATCATCTAAAGCTAAAATTATTAATTTAAGCTAAGATCTTAGTTTAAGCTAGATCGTTAGATTCGAAGTATAATTCTACGATTAATTTAATTCTTCAGGATTATTTTAATTCCTTATCTTATGAGTGGTGATTGATGTGGCGATTCATCCTATAGACTACCGATATGGTACAGCAGAAATGAAACATGTGTGGAGCCAGGAGAACAGACTTGCCAAGATCCTGCAGACCGAAGCTGCCCTTGCCCTCGCCGAGGCGGATATGGGCCTGATTCCCGCAGACGCGGCTGAAATTATATCCCAGAGTATCTCTTCTGTAAAAGCTGAGAGAGTTGACGAAATTGAAGCCGAAATCCACCATGATATGATGGCTGTGGTCGTTGCGATTTCCGAGCAGTGCAAAGATGACGCCGGAAAGTGGGTGCATTTCGGAGCCACTTCAAACGACATCCTGGACACGGCAACAGCTCTCCAGATTAAGGATGCGATCGATATTCTGGAAGATAAACTCAAAACTCTGCTCAGGGTTCTGGTTAACCAGGCCGAGGACCACAAGCAAACAGTCTGCTGCGGAAGAACTCACGGACAGATCGGAGTTCCAACAACATACGGACTGCGGTTTGCTATCTGGGCGTCGGAAATTTCAAGGCATCTGGATCGTCTCAATCAACTCGCTCCGAGAGCTACTGTAGGCCAGATGACCGGAGCAGTCGGGACCCAGGCTGCTTTTGGGAAAGCCGGGATTCTTATCCAGAAACTTACCATGCAGCACCTTGGAATCGGGACTGTGGATGTTTCCAACCAGATCATTCAGCGGGACCGGCACGCCGAATTTGTAATGTGGATGGCAAACACAGTCACGACCCTGGATAAGATCGGCATAGAAATCAGGACTCTTCAGCGCAGTGAAATTGCCGAGATTGAGGAAAGTTTTGGAAAAAAACAGGTAGGCTCATCTACCATGCCTCATAAGCGCAATCCTATAAAGTCCGAGCAGATATGCGGGCTTGCAAGGATCGTAAGGGCTATGGTCGAGCCTGAACTTCTTAACAATACCCTGTGGGATGAAAGGGATCTGACCAACTCTTCCTCCGAGCGGATAGTTTTCCCTGAAGCCTGCGTGCTTACGGACCACATCCTTAAGCTTGGGATAAGCGTGATTGGAAACCTGAGGTTCTATCCTGAAAATATCCGGAGGAATCTGGAACTGCTCAGGGGTCTCAATATGGGCGAGGCTGTGATGATCGAGCTTGCAAAGAGAGGAGTAGGCAGGCAGGAAGCCCATGAGCTTGTGCGGACTGCAGCAATGAAAGCCCATGATACGGGACAGCACTTCAAAAACGTACTTCTGGAAACTCCTGGCGTTGCAAGATATCTAACTGCTATGGATATCGAGAATCTTGTAAATCCCGATAAATATATAGGAACTGCAGTGGAACAGGTTGAAGTACTCGTTACAAAACTTCGTGAGGCTTATTCCCTCTAACCTTTTTATTCTCTTTACTCTTTTTATTCCCTCTACTCTTTTTATTCCCTCTAACTTTTTATTCCTTATACCTTTCCTTTCTCACCAGAGGGTTTCTTTTTTCATAACATATTATTTCTTAAAATTATGCTACTTCTTAATATTCTATTGTTCCTATCTCTTTTCCAGGAGGTTACAGAAGGTTATTTTCTCTGGCCAGCAAAACCTTCCTCTGGATGCGTAGAAGCTGACCATTAACCTTTGTTCTGGGTATTTCAGAGCGGCTGGCCAGAGATCCCTGAGCGTATTTTTATTCCTGCAGTTGTTGTTCGAAAACCTCAAGATTTTCCCAGTTAAATTTTTCCGGAGGACAGGCTCGTATACATCTCTGGCAATGGGCACCTTCACACAGGTCGGTGCTTATCATGACCCTGTTTTCTTCGTCAATTGATATGGCACCAGTTGGGCACACTTTAATGCATTTCTGGCATTCGGGACAATCGACAACCATAGTCATGTAGGTCCCGACCCTTTCAAGTACATAAAGCCCTTCTTCTCCAAGAATCGGAATGTCTCTCTCCACACGCTTCTCGATAATGGGATTTTCGACAGGATCGCCAAGTACGGGAAGCCCCTTCTTTTTGAGGTATTTCTTAAACATCTTAAAGGGCATACCTTCTTCCCAGTATGCAAGTTCGAGAACATATGTATCCCGGAATTCAGGGGCAGTAGCAAACATTATGTGTGTGCCTACTATCTGACTTGCAATCTCCTGGAGTTCCCATAACCTATTTTCCGAAAGCAGAATTTCGCGGGCTACTGCAAGTGAAGTGTTTCCAAGCTGGCAGATTTTTTCGGTTGAGTACGGGATCAATCCAACTTTCTGGGCTTTTGCTGCATCCATATAGGTGCCGGCAGCGCCTGCCATATAAGCCGTGTCGATATCTGTCATTTCGATACCTGCAACCGAACAGAGCGTAATGTGCCCTGCACGAATGGCACCTATGGCCTTTCCGGCTTCTGTCAGGTCTTTTTCCGAGAAATCTATCCGGTTTTGCAGATGAATGAGCCCGTCAGGAGTCTTTATTTTGGGAAGCTCTATAAGGCCGCTTCCAATTCCTTTCTCGATCAGAGCTATAACCCCGGTACCTGTAATTCCTTTAGCTTTGATCTGGCCTTCATCAAGGATTTCTCCGGTTGCCGGATCTACGAGATCTCCGGGAACAGATTTCATTTCTTCGCTCAGGACATAATTCCTTAATGCCCCATTTTCGAATTCAATGTCTGATATGGAATACGGAGATGCAAGTTTTCCATGCTTTATCTGCTGCCCTTCAAGGGCCGGGCCGGCGGCTGCAGATCCGGTGTAAATGATATCTTTCACTTTGAGAGCCATTTCTGCATTTGTCCCGTAGTCCGTGGCAATTGAAATTTCGTCGCTATCAAGCATTCCGGATTTTACTATCAGGGCAAGGGCATCGGCCCCGACTTCGTGCTTTATTGCAGGAGGAACTACGACCTCACAGTCATATTCATCAAGCCCGGAAATTTCGCTGCTATGTATGATTCTCGCGCTCCTGTCCTGTTCCTGTATATTGTACTTCTTTTTCTTTCGCTCTCCTGCGTAGGCCAGGTCTTCAATGCTTATCCCCTGAAAGATGGATAACTGGATTGGATTCCCGCAGATTGAAAGTCTTTCAAGCTCTTCGCTTTTCACATCAAGAGTCCGGAACAGATTCTTTACCGCATTTATGGAAAGTCCGTGTGCGAGCTCCTGCCCATAGTGAATTCCGAAGTCCATGTGATCCATCACATTCGCTCCGGGAAGAGGGTTCCTCAAAGTTATCACTGTTCTTCGGATCTCTTCTGTATCAAGATCAATTTTCTGAGCTCGATACCCGCTTGTTCCAAGGTCAATTGCAACTCCATATCTCATAGAAACTCCCCTTATTCTCCCTATTTTGCCGGGTATTTTAATTTACTATATAGGCTGTTTGAGATTTATTTAAACATTATTTTGAAAAATAACGTATATATAAATAGAGTAATTTATTCCTTCCTGTATATTTTAAGATCCACTGAGTTTCATCTTATTACTCCTTCTCACTTTTTTGAAGAATTGCTCCCCTATCTTTGCTTTCTTTCTTTTGAAGGCAGATTGAACATTTCGATCCCATAATTAAAAAACAGATATCGGGAGGGATATGACTGGGATATCTTTATATATTAAAAGTGTCTTTGTATAGCTGATGAGCTAGTCTGGGTAGCCCGGCGTTACCTGTAACCCGAAATCGCCGATATGCGGGGGACGAAGCCAAAGGAAGATGCGTCGAAGAGACTCCAGCCTGGAATCTCAACGGAGAAGCCCCGTCCTGCTGGGATGGTGCAGGTATGCGGGCTTGCTGGAGAGCAAGTTTTCATACCCTAACTGCGGAAACCGGTCGAGGCCCGGAAGGGAGCAGACTCAATGTGGGCAACTGTCGCTTGCGGGGCCGCGGGGTGGAGAAGAGGGTCCAGTCTCCTGGAATCTCCAAGATGCAACGACCTGAGGCGTGCTCATCGCTTAACATATAAGGCGATTTGTTTTATAGCATAACTGTTATATTTCTTGTAAAATAGTCTGTGTGAAACCTTTCCTCTGGAAAAGATTAAATACATGAAATGCGTTTAAGGGGAAGCGCTTCTTAAAGTCCTTTGTGACGAGATAGCCAAGCCCGGTATGGCGCGGGATTGCTAATCCCGTGATGCTCCGCATCCCGGGGGTTCGAGTCCCCCTCTCGTCGTTTCCTTTTTCCAAGATTTTATCCCTTGGTTGTTCCTTTTTAATTCTCAGATTTGTTCGTGGAATTTGTATCTGAATTCTATACAAGATCCATCTAACAACCTATACCCTGAATTTATTAATCCATAATTTCTAACTGTTCCCATTGAAACTCGCTACATTTTTCTAACTGCATTTTTCTAACTATAGTCCCTTCGCAGTAGGAACCGTACACAAAATAAA
The DNA here is from genome assembly GCA_964610495.1 of uncultured Methanosarcinales archaeon. Lineage (GTDB taxonomy): Archaea > Halobacteriota > Methanosarcinia > Methanosarcinales > Methanosarcinaceae > Methanosarcina. The sequence continues at coordinate 1,779 of CAZSVY010000303.1, read as the reverse complement.
AGATCAGAAATTAATACGCATATGCAAATCCATCATAAAATACCAGCTTGATATTGCTATGCTGTGACAGGTTTAAACCGTCAGGTCCTGATCCGGAACCCTGATTTTTAGATTTTAACTTTACTCAGCATTGTTGTCAGTATCGATACTTCCGGACAGTTAACCATATAATAACATTTATATTATTTAAAAATTAAATTTATATTGATGGCAACGCATCTTTTAACTGACCTCCTGATCATTTTTGCACTTTCTATTCCTGTAGTTTTTACTTTCTCAAAATTAAAAATAGCTCCACTGATCGGCTTTCTACTTGCAGGTATTCTTGCCGGACCATTCGGTTTTGGGCTGATCCGAGAGACAGAGAACATCGAAGTCCTGGCAGAAATCGGAGTTGTGCTCCTGCTTTTTACTATAGGTATGGAGTTCTCACTGCGCGACCTCTTTAAGCTTCGCAGGATCGTAATTTTTGGAGGCGGATTTCAGCTTTCTATAACTACAGTTATTGTTGCTTTTATATTCCTCGGGCTTGGCAATTCCAAAGAAACTTCGATTTTCTTTGGGCTTCTAGTAGCATTAAGCAGCACTGCAATTGTCCTTAAATTGTTACAAGAAAGAGGAGAAATGTATAGTCTTCATGGGCAAACTTCTTTAGGAATACTGATTTTCCAGGATATTGCTGCTGTGATAATTATTCTCTTGATTCCAGTTCTCGCAGGCATTCCAGGAACAGATAAGTCCTTTTTAGAGCTTATCCTGCAGGGTATCGGGCTCATTGTATTTACCCTTTTAAGCGCCAGGTATGTAGTTCCTTTCATCATGTACCAGGTGGCAAAGACACGGAATAATGAGCTTTTTCTCCTGAGTGTTGTAGCAATAGGGCTTTCTGTTGCCTGGCTTACTTCAATAGTTGGCCTGTCTCTGGCGCTCGGGGCTTTTCTTGCTGGCCTTATCATCTCGGAGTCCGAGTATTCGGTTCAAGCTCTTGGAAATTTGATCCCCTTCAGGGATATGTTCATGAGTATTTTTTTTATATCAATAGGAATGATGCTTGATCTTCAAATATTAAGGGAACATCTCCTTCTGATCCTGGCTGCTACCCTAATTGTGCTACTCCTGAAACTCTTGGCAAATTCTTTGAGCACTTTTCTTATAGGTTTTCCATTGCATACAATGATCCTGGTTGGTTTTTCTCTATCACAGGTTGGGGAATTTTCACTTATCCTTGCAAAAGTAGGTTTTACAAGTGGGTTGATGTCCTCTATCATGTATCAAGAATTTCTGGATGTGGCTGTACTTTCTATGATACTTACCCCACTTTTTATGAGTATAGGGCATCGAGCCACGAATTCTGCTAAGTTAATACATTTTCCTTCAATATTGAAACAGGGCTGGTACAGTAAATTTAAAGAAAACGAATCTGAAGAGAAACCTGAAAACCATGTAATTATAGTAGGATTTGGGATAAACGGTAAAAATGTTGTGACTGCCGCAAGGTCGGCTTCAATTCCCTACATAGTAATTGATATGAATCCTGAGGTCGTACGGGTAGAAAAACTGAAGGGAGAACATATTTTTTACGGTGATGCTGCCCAGAGCGCTGTGCTGGAACATGCAGGTATCCACACTGCGAAATCTGTTGCTGTGACCGCAGGCGATCCTGCTAGTGCCAAAAGGATAATCGAAGTTGTTCGGAGGTTAAACCCTCAGATCCATATTATTGCCAGGACACATTTCCTGAGTGAACTGGATAAGTTTTATGCTTTTGGGGCAGATGAG
>CAZSVY010000302.1:0-3572 GCA_964610495.1 uncultured Methanosarcinales archaeon | reverse complement strand
GCATTGCCGCCAAAATGAATATCGAAAAGTTGCTTGACATAAAGATAAATTCCTGCAACGTCTTCAGAAAGCAGATAGCGTAAACCGAAGAGTTCAGTCAGCAGGCTGAATTCGCCTCACAGCAGGGAGATATAAGTACAGACCTAAGTACACCTGAAAAATCCAGACCTGACCGGGTTCAGACCTGAATAAGTCCGAGCCTGCCGAAAAAAAGCAGCTAAAAAGAGTTATTCAGGCTGATTGCAGGTCCGGAGAGTTCTTCCTTGAAATAATAGCGACCTCCCTGCTGCTTTTAATTTTTAGTTTTAACTCATTTTTGGTTCCCCAGTTATTTTTCCGCCTGGATTTTTAGTTTTGGCTCGCTTTAACTTCGGATTCTCTTTATTTTCCAATTTTCTTTAATTTTGCGACTTTCTTTATATTAATACAGTTATTTCTTTCTTTGAATACTCAGAAGTTGTTTACTAACTTGGGACAGGTTTTCTTCTTTCTTCTTCCAGCTATATTGTTTTCACCTAGCTTGTCCTGTGATTTCTTTTTTTAAACACTGCATCCTGCCAATTTCGAAATATTTATATATTTTTACGTGCTTTTATGTATTAGTAAATCAAATTTACTTGATTTGCTCAGTAAGTGCCATATTAAATCTCCGTAAATCTGCAGACTCCTGAATCAATTTGCCTTTGAACCTCCATTAATTTTTTTCTTTTTTTTATTTTTTATATCTGGTTTTTCTTTTTGTTTTCTGCTATTTCGGGTACTACACGTTAGCTTGGAATTAAAAACGGTTCAGGTTCCTTGCCCTCCAGCCCAAGGTTTATTAGTTGAAACGATAATTATGAAGGAAATTCAAGCTTTTCGCTCAAGCCTTTTTTGAAAAAGCTTGCGTTTTCGATCAAACCTTTTTTGAAAAGGTTTGCGTAAACCGTTGCGCCGGTTTATCACGCCGCTGCCAGGGGTTTTCGATCAAACCTTTTTTGAAAAGGTTTGCGGTCAAGACATTTTGAAAAAGGCTTGATTCTGGTGAGAAATATGGCTGACACAATTCACTGGGCAGACGTCATAGCCGAAGACGTGTTAAAAAAGAGCGGCAAACATCTTGTTGCCACAGGCATCACTCCGTCTGGGCACATCCATATAGGCAACATGAGAGAAGTCGTTACTGCCGATGCTGCTTATAGAGCTCTGGTTGATAAAGGAGCAAATGCTGATTTTATCTATATTGCCGACAACTTTGATCCCCTGCGAAAGGTTTACCCTTTCCTCCCCGAGAGTTATGCCGAACATGTGGGGAAACCAATATCCGAAATTCCCTGCCCCTGCGGAGACTGCGCAAACTATGCCGAACATTTCCTAAAACCTTTTCTGGAAGCTCTCAGGCGCCTGGGCATCAATCCTCAGGTTTACAGGGCAGATGAGATGTACAGGACAGGCAAATATACCGAAGCAATAAAAACCGCCCTTGTTAAAAGGGATGCCATTGCAAAAATCCTCGAAGAAGTTTCGGGAAAAACCGTAGCACCGGATTGGAGCCCTTTCAATCCCAGATGCAATCAGTGTGGGAGGATTACAACGACAAAGGTTACGGGTTTTGATCTGGAAGCCGAGACCGTGGACTATGTCTGTGCATGCAGGCACTCGGGAACCGTGCCCATGACAGGAGGAGGAAAACTCACCTGGCGCGTGGACTGGCCTGCTCGCTGGGCGGTTTTAGGGGTAACAGTCGAACCTTTCGGAAAAGACCACGCTTCGAGAGGAGGTTCTTACGATACCGGAAAGCGAATAGTAAAAGAAATTTTCGGGTACGAAGCTCCGTATCCTATTGTCTATGAGTGGATAATGCTTGGAAAACAGGGGGCGATGTCTTCTTCCACAGGGGTTGTTATCTCGATTTCGGACATGCTCGAAGTTGTGCCTCCTGAGGTTCTTCGCTATCTGATCATCCGCACAAAACCTGAAAAACATATCCAGTTCGACCCTGGACAGCCTCTTCTTACCCTTGTGGATGAATACGAACGGCTAAGGGCGCAGTTCAGGGAAAATGACCCCTCGCTTGGCGCTTTGCAAAGTAGAGTTTATGAACTTTCCAGGGCAACAGGCATCTGCCAGTCTGAAATTCCTTTCAAGCAGATGGTAACTATCTATCAGGTGGCAAGGGGAGATTTTGACCAGATCCTGAAAATCGTAAAACGCTCAGGCTTTTCAACTGAAGATAAAAAGTGTATAAAAGAACTAGCAGACAACGTTTCCAAATGGCTCAGACTCTATGCTCCGCCCTTTGCCAAATTTAATGTGAAAGAGAAGGTGCCTGTGCAGGCCGCAACCCTATCCGAGCTCCAAAAAGCTTTTCTTTCAGCTTTTGCAGCCCTTATTGAAGCCAGAGAGGAAATCAGCGGGGAAGAATACCATATGCTGGTCTATTCTGCAAAAGACGAGGGTTCCGAACTGAACAGACGAATTGCGGAAAAGCTGAGTACTCCTGCTCCACAGGTGGACCCCAGGGACCTTTTCAAAGCAATCTATATTTCAATACTAGGGCAAAACTCGGGCCCCAAAGCCGGGTGGTTCCTATCGTCTTTTGAGAAGGAGTTCCTGATAGAAAGGTTTGAGGAAGCTTCAACCTACAGCCCTGAAAAACAAGCATAAACATGGATAAATCAGACATTCATAAGCTCACAGGTTCGCAGGCAGGTCCTGTGAAGAATCATTTTCTTGCCTGGGATAGGGAATACGCCCACCTGAAATGGGGCGGGCCTGCACCTATCCGGGATGTTCAGGCTCATCTTCTGCCCGGATCCAGGGTTCTTGACGCAGGGTCAGGAAATGGCAGATACCTTGGGGAGCTTGCAAGGCGCTATAATGCAATTGGAATTGACATTTCTTTAACTGCTCTTAACGGTTCCAGAACTCAGCTTGCAAGGAGTGGCAGGTTTGCCGAGCATCTTGGGGCAAGTATTTCGGATCTTCCTTTCAAAGCCCGCACTTTTGACGGAATCCTCTGTTATGGGGTACTCCAGCACCTTTTCAAAGAAGAAAGAGAATCCGCGGTTAGAGAATTCCGTCACATACTCCGGAAGTGCGGGCTTGTCTTTTTTGAGGCCTTCGGCTGTGAGGATATGCGCTGCGGCGGAGAACCTTCAATCCCTTTTGAAGAGAGGACTTTTGCCCGGCAAAATGGCATAATTTACCATTATTTTACCAGAGAGGAAGTTAGGGCGCTTTTCAAGGAATTTGAAGTTATCAGGCTGGAAGATACAATAAAAGAAAAGACTTTCAGGGGAGAAACTTATAAAAGGCATCTGGTAAGAGGGATCTTCCGGAAGCCTTGAATTTATTCTCTTCGGAACGTTGAATTTATTCTTTTAGGAAATCCTGGATTTCTCGTCTCCGGAAGCTTTCTAGGATTTCAGGTTATACCCTCCACCTATCGCTTTCAATCTTCTCTGCCACTATTCTCTCTGTGTACCTGTCATACGAAGGCCATTTTCAGATAATTTAACGCCACTATGGCAAGCGCTCCGAAAATGCCCCCTATTGCACAGATAAGAACTGCTACCCATGTGATAGTGATT
>CAZSVY010000301.1:0-18956 GCA_964610495.1 uncultured Methanosarcinales archaeon | reverse complement strand
CTTCTTGGAGAGCTCCATCCAGTGGGTAAGCTTTATGGACCTTCCCATGCTGTTGTCGGACGGGCGGATGCAGGCTTTTGCCATCATCGGGATTGCTTCCTGCCAGCTTTCTGCGGTTGTCAGCAGGAATTCTGGTGCTGGTGGGATGTTCATCTCTGAGCCGTCTCTGGCGTCATAGACTTTCCACTTGGACTCATCATAGTTCTTGGCAATCAGGGCTCTCCTGTACTTGGAACTGTGCGGGCCGAGCACTGCCGGGATACCATAGATATTACATCCGGTACCGATTGAATCTGCCTTTTGTGAGTATGCACCCCATGCAAGTCCGCATGCACCTACACGGTTGAGAGTGTAGTCTGCAACTTCTGCCAGGTTTCCTGCAAGGACTCTACCTGCGAAAATTCCGGCAACTTTCTCAGCGGCTCCGCTGATGTGTGCGTTGGACACACAGGAACCGGTGTTAAGCAGTCCGCCACCTGAGAATGTACCAGGGTACCTTTCGTAAAGGGTCTTGCCGTCCTCGTCCTTGTACATACCGATGTCCATTGCGGAACATCCGCTTACTGCAAGGAGGTAGTTTCTCTTCAGGAACTCTTCGGCAATGTTATAGACATCTTTTGTACCGCTTGGGTAGTTCGGGCATCCGATGATTGCAATGATACCTGGGGTAGTTCCCATAACAAGGTTCAGGCCTTCTGCTCTGATTTCTGCGTCACTTGCCTGACCTCTGCCGGCTCTGACCAATCCTTTCTCTTCGCTGATGGATTTCTGTGCAGCCTTCTCGATCACGTTCAGGATTGGAATCTCCTTCTTACAGACCTGTTCGCAGCGGCGGCATCCAATACAGACGTCGTGGATAGCCTCAAGGTATTCGTAGCTTCCCTTAGCTGCAAAAGCGAGGGCTTCAGGGATGTCTTGCTCTTCAGGGCAAGCCAGCAGGCATTCTCCGCACTGGGCACACTTGTCTATGTATGCCTTGAATTCCTCATCAGTCGGAATTGCTGTTATGCCTTCTGCATCGCGGATCGGAGCCATTACTTCGGCAAGCTTCGGGACGAGCTCTCCGAGCTTGTCATAGTCAAGCATCACACAACCCGGAATTGCCCCGGACTTAATCTCCTCGACTATTGAATCCACATCGGCGTCGGTGCGGTCCGGCAGACCCATCATGATCTTTTCATTGGAAGCGATCACAGGAATCTTGAGTTTCTGAGACTCGGATAAGACATCACCACGGACACACTGTTCGTCCACAACAATGACATCAGGCATTCCGGAGCGGATAACCTTCAGTTCCTTTGCCAGGGACCCTACGATCTTTGCGTATGGGAGTCTCCTGTCAGCCTCCTTGTATCTGCTCATGTCGAATGCAGTACAGCAGAGCCCTGCAATTTCCATCTTGTCGACCAGGTTATTGTTTTCCATGTAGTCCATGATATAGGTTACACCGGCCACGTTGTGTCCGATTGCAACAATCAGTGGCTTGGATTTATCAATGGATCCCATGCCGATTTCAATGAGCGGGGCTTCTGGGTCAGCTTTCGGGAAGTCGTATGCTGAGACCTGGGCAATATCAGAAATTTCCATGCCGACGTGGTCCAGGCTACCGCTGAATAGAGCCTTTGAATCGTAGTCAATTTCTGCGCTTTCCTGACCTGCGTGGATAGTTGCAAGGAGCTGGGTGAGCTGTTCTTCAACATATTCCATTGGGGCTCTGCATTCTCCGAGTGTCTTTGGGCTCATGCCTGTGCAGATTGTGACATTAGGGGTCAGGACGTTTGATTCTCCAAGGTTGAGGGGGAGATCTTCACCAAAGACTTCTATTACATGGTCAAGCAGGTGGCGTCCGTGGGCAGCGTGGCAGGCAGTACCCGTAATTACACGGAGGAAGAACTCTCTTCCTGTCTGGCCAGCCATGTCAATTCCGCAGGCACCTCTCTTGTTCCCGGAAAGGTCACAGGGTCCATATGTACAGTAGCAGCACTGGTCACACATGGGGGTCAATACAGGTTCGTAGCGGTCAAGAAGAAGCAAGTTCCAGCTTCTGTAGGATGCTAGGCCTGCAAGAGCGGTGGGACCCATTGGGCCTAACTCTTTTGCTTTTTCCTCTGCAGCCTCCTTTGCTGCCCCTACAATATTATTAATAGTGATCTGAACGGATTCCAGATCTTCTATCGAAAAACTCCCGGTAGTTAGTTTGCTCATTTGAGCTTTACCTCCTAAATTTGTTTAAAGTCGACTTCATCAAGACGATTGCAATTTATAAACTTCGGCATATTCTACATGATTATAAATTATCTATTTTGCCGTCTCCTTTAAAGTTACAACCGTTTAAATAATACTTCTCTGGTAAAACGCTTTTAGCTATTTCTTTCAACTATTAAGCACTGTACCAGCATTTTTTCAAATAAAATCGTTTTTAGAGGAAATATTTCCTTGCTAAAGTCGTTTTTAGGGCTTCACTTCTCTTCAAGACCTTTTTTACGCCCTTTATCTCAAAAAAAACCGTTTTTGCCAACGATTGAGACCTTAATCCTAAGCAGAGGTCGCTACCGATGGATAATGAACACTAATTAAATCTCTAAACGTACCAAATCTATATAACATTTTCTAATTTGTAACATGCCATTTCGAGAAGGGTAAAATGGGAATATTCAAAATCAGTAGACTTTAGAAATTTATTTAAGTTTGTAATACAAAATGTAAATTAGTCTCTTTAGATGCGGTTTTTTAATTAAACTCCTTCGCAGTACTGGTATTTTTTTTTAAAGTGCTATTAATTATTACTAATTATACTTTTTTTTCGTTTTTAAAACAAAGGATTGTATAAATATTTGTTACCGAATGGTAGTCTCATCCTTAAACAAAACTTATCTCTCGTGAAGATATATAATTTAAAAAAATACTTCGAATTTTATAAATTTAAACCTAATAATTAAATGGAAAATTATTTATAGGCTTAGCATTGTCATAGAGCTTTACACAGTAAACGCCGTAAACTATTTTTGCATTTTTTTCAGGAAAGAAATAAATATAATCTTCTCGTTTGAATATTAATCAATATATTTTCCAATTTAAATAATATCCGTTTCAATTTAAATAGCGTTGATCTATTCTTGAATAAATCCGCTTTTGGATAAATCCATTCTTGATTAGATCCATTCCTGGACATAATTACATTTCTTCAGGAATTGAGTTTGTATTTCTCACCGAGCTTTAAACTTCGGACTTATTTCACTGAAGGTTTAGAACGAAGAGAAATTGTCTTATTCAATATAAGAACTCTGGAAATAGAATTCTATAATTAAGGTGAGCATCTAAACCAGGGTATCCGGAAATTTACTGGCTTATCTTTAAGCGCTTAAATTACAACACATTGAATTTGATTTCATAATCGGTTTCTCAAAATTAATAATTTTACTTCGCAATTGTAACATATTCATATCTCTCATGTATTGAGTCAGCTATTTCAACCCTCAAAGTTAAAGTTATACCCAGCTTAGAGGGATTGAAGTGATTACAATATAACTTACTATGCGTATTACAATATAACTTACTATGCGTAATTCTGTACTCGAAGATTATAAATAACTGCTTACAGACTTATTGCACGCTGATATTCAGGCAAGTGTCAATATTCAGGCAAGTGTCAATGATCAAATCAATGGAAATAATATTACTGGTATCACCTTAAACTGGATCACTTTATCTGGGCTGCATGTGAGGTATTCTTATTGCCCCATAGTGACGCAGTTTCATACTATATTAGACCGGAGAGTAATTGGAAATATGTTTAATCTTAATGCATCTTATGTCCCCGGAGGTGGACCCGTTGGCAGGTAAAGATTCTATTCTGGCAAGCCCGACGATAGTAATCATTATTCTCTGCACACTTTCATTTTTAGTGGAAACGGTTCCGGGCATAGGTTACTTTTATGTAAGCGCTTTTCAGTTTGACCCTAATTATCTTCTGACCAGGCCGTGGACGCTTGTCACATACATGTTTCTACACACCGGTTTAATGCATCTTTTATTCAATATGATCGTCCTGTACTTCTTCGGGACTGCGCTTGAAAATCGGGTCGGCAATAGACAGCTTCTGGCAATTTTCTTCACAGCCGGAATTCTATCGGCAATAGGGTATACTTTTTTAAGCCGGCCAATTTTCAGTATCTCTCCTGGTCCGATGATTGGCGCAAGCGGAGCAATCTACGGGGTCTTTGCAGCCCTTACAATGCTTGAGCCGGATAGCCGCGTCTATGTTTATTTTATCCCGATGAAGCTAAAATATGCCCTTGTGCTTTTTGCTCTCTTTGATTTTCTTATGGTTGGCTCATCGGACATGATAGCCCATACAGCCCACCTTAGCGGCCTTTTTGTCGGCCTCTATATGGGACTCCGTATAAAGAAAATTCAGGAAAACAATGTCAAATCCAGATCCATCGGCAGGTGGTAATTCTGGAAGGGGATAATCTTCTCGAAGGTACATATTATTATCTAAGACCCGAGCCCGGACAGAAGATCCCTATCCAGGTCTTAAATTACAGGAGGCTATTTGCAGCCTGGTCTCCGGAGTTGAAAAAAACTCTGTACTTTGAAAAATTGCCTGAGGATGAAAACCTGAAAAGGGTAAGAGAAATTGTCCTTGTCCAGGTCTATGACTGGCTTGCGGGCAGGGAGGGGTTGATAGAGCTTACTGACCCGGAATTTGAGCAATTTATGGAAGTTTATGAGGCTTTTCTGGAAAAACTCGGGGAAATTCAGTACATAAGACGTAAGAAAGGACGAAAAACGGAAAATATCTTTGAACTCAAGGAATCTCCGTATGTTATTCGGGAAGTAAAAAAGGGGCCCTTTTCCGATAAATTATAATTCTATAAATTATATATTATGTTTTTATAGATCGGAATTTTTGCCCTGCCGGATTTTCTTTCCGTTTTTTTCGCAGGAAAAGTCTCCGGTTTTTCAATCCATTAATTTACAAAGGAACAAAGTTACAAATTTTGATCGCCTTAATATGCAAATGTTTTACTACAGAAAAGCAGATATTAGGTATAATCGGATTGTATGCAAATTGCGGTATCAAGATTTAAATCTTAGAGATTCGGAACTTTAAACCTCAAAAGCTGAAGGCTAAAGCATAAACTCTGCAACGGCAGATTGGAGGGCTGCTGGAAGTGTAGCTTCCCCCCAGGGTTGGTGCTGTACGGTCATATGGCGCAAACACATAAGAGTGCAGGTTCCGTGAATTGCAAGATCACAGAGGACATTGATAATGAAACCTGTAAAAAGCGGAATTGACTCCATCTCAAAATACCTCCGCTCGAAAAAAGAAGTTGGCAGGCGGAAAATAGGACTTCTAGTGGATGGTCCGAATATCCTCAGAAAAGAATTTGATGTAAATCTCGAGGAGATAAGGGACGTCCTGAAAGACTATGGAAATATCAAAATCGGGCGCGTTTTCCTTAACCAGTACGCCTCTGACAAGCTTGTGGAAGCTATCGAAAATCATGGGCTTGAGCCTATAATCTGTTCTAGCGATGTTGATGTGCGCCTTGCAGTAGAGGGCATGGAGCTAGTATATAACCCTAACATTGACACCCTGGCGATTGTGACCAGGGATGCGGACTTCAAGCCGCTGTTGAACAAGGCAAATGAACATGGCAAAGAGACTATTATTTTCGGGGTTGAACCCGGTTTTTCCACAGCGCTCAAGAATTCTGCGGACTATGTTATTCTTATGAAAAAAGACAGAATGAGCAGTTATGATGAGTCAGATGGGATGGGCTCAGGTGGAGGAAAAATTGATGCAGCGGAATATCAGGATGGTATGTATGAAGAGTCCGTAGAAAAGACCTGATTTACACCTGTCCTTTTATGATATTCCTTTCCCACTTTTTTCAAGGATAGTTAACGTCTACGCCGAGGATCTCTTTTTCTCCGGCAAAAACATCCCGTGCTATCTCGGCACAGCCTATTGCAGCATGCCACTTTCCGAGACACTGGCACTCCTGCCCCAGGTGTACACGGATTTTCTTCTGCACATATTCGACTTCGCCTACGGACCCCGCAAGAAAAATCTCTCCGGTTGTCTCATAGTCCTTAAGAAGAAGCTTCATTGAGGCGATTTCCATAGCCGCAAACAGTGCAATAGTATCAAGAGCAAGGAGGGCAGAACTTTCTTCTCTTCCGGCTGCACTGAGTAGTTCTTCCCTATCTTTATATGGGGTCATTTTCAGAGTCCCTGCCTCTATAAAAGCCTGATTTGCAGTGCAGTGCCCATTGTCCACATCCCTGATAGCCTGCAGGTCAAGAGGGCCATGGTGAACGCCCGGGGCAAATATGCAGGCATCGATTGCACCAATTACCTTCCCATCGGCAACGGCAAGAGTAACAGTATTTGAACTTATATCGGAAACCACGAAATTCTTATAGCCAAGGCACAGGATATGATAAGCAATTCCCAGCTTCTCGGGGCTTGTAAGATGGGAAAATACCTTCATTCTGGGATCCACCCTGCTCTCAGTATGAAGGCCAGGGATTGCTATCGCCGAAATTTCCGAGTTCCTGATGGCATCAAAAACTCTTGTGCCTCCTCCTGTCTTTTTTCCAGCTCCTTCAATGCTCTTGAGCCCCCTTCCTTCCAGGCTCCTCACATCCTTAATTGCGGAAAAGCCGTCTCCCATCGAGTACGTCAGCGCAATCAGGTCGATTGCCTCACGCCGGATTCCAAAATTTTCCTCAAGCGAGGTCAGAATCTCATTTTCGGACATGGCAGCTGCCTCAGCCCTCCCAAGCTCAAAGGTCAGGGTCTTTTCTCCTTCTATCAGAGCAAAACGCATTGCAGTTGTGCCATGATCAATCCCAATAAACGCCAATTACTTGTCTCTCCTTTAACGCCTCAGAGGGCAGCTCTTAAGATTTCATTCAGTTCATTCATAATCCTGTCTCCCTCTTCAGCGGTTCCAACTGTTGTTACCAGTCTTACTTCCTGGAAACTCCTGCCTTCAGAGAGCAATAGCCTCACGTTCCCTCTCGCATCCGCACGCAGCACCTTTCCGGTCAGATTTCCTCCTGCAATGCCTTTTACGGAAATTACGGATGGGATTACCTTTTTTACCTCAGGGTGCTGGCTTACAAGTTTTACAAGTTTTTTACCAGCCCTTCCCCCGATAATTGTCGTATGGACTCCACCAAGCTTACTTTTTGAGGAGTTTTGTGCGTTTTCCTGTAAGTTACTATTATTTTCCGTCATTATAGTCAAACCGGTAACCTGTTCTCCTGGCAACTTTTCCCTTCTCTTATTTATTCTTTTTTATATTTATTATGTATATCTATTTACCTGGTTAGAATCTCAAAGAAGTCTTCCAGGCTATAAAATCTCTTACTAAGTTTTTGCCCTGAAGCCAGAAGCTGTAAAAAGAAGCCGTTCCAGAATCCCGAAAACGCAAACATTCTGGATTCTGGAAGTTCCGTTATTCTTCCCTAAAATCCGGAAAACCCGGGTTCTCACTAAAATCAGATCTTTTCAAGCTCCTTCATGCCTATGAGCTTGATATTCTCTTCTTCGAGCGTTTTGATTGCCTTTTCAATGTCGTTAACCCTGACTATCAAAAGGGCTTTCTGGTCCCTGGTGACAAAAGCATATGCATAATCAATGTTGATTCCGGTTTTTCCGAATACTTCCGCAATACGGGACATGCTGCCAGGAACATCCTCCATTTCGATCCCAAGCACACTGGTTTCGGAAACGGTAAACCCTGCATCGTGGAGTACACTGTGCGCATAATCAGACCTGTCCACAACCATGCGGATTATTCCGAAGTCTCCTGACTCAGCAATGGTAAATGCCCTGATGTTTATCCCGGCGCTCTTCAGTTTATTTGCAACGTTTGCAAGTCTGCCAGGCTTATTTTCCGCAAAAAGGGAAATCTGCTTTATAATTTTATCTTCCATTCCAGCACCCATGTCCTTATACTGCTTGTTACTACTCTCTTACTTCCTTTTTTAATCTTTTTACCAGAGTATAATATAAGCTTCTATGCATATTTTAAGCTTACATGCAGTTTTTAAGCTTTAATCAGTTAATTTATTTTACATCTGGTAACCTTATTTTATGTTTGGCTCCGCCTTGTATGAAGAATTTCGAGAGCCCGGAGCCAAAAAAGGAAAACCTGCAGGCCAGTGACATTCTGCAGGTTTTGTTTCTATCTTCAAAGTTTTCAAATCTTTCGCTTGTCGATAACTTTCTTTGATTTCCCTTCCGAGCGGGGCAGAGAGCCGTGTTCCACCAGCTCCACCTCGACTGCAAGGTTCAGTACGCTTCTCAGCGCACCTGAAATCTTCCTTTTAAGGGCCATCATGTCTGACATCTTGTCACTGAAGGCAGACTCATGCATTTCAATCTGGACTTTCATGGAGTCAAGGGGCCCGATCCTGTCTACAATAATCATGAAATGGTTCCCGACTTCAGGAATCTTCATAAGGACCGATTCGACCTGTCCTGGGAACACATTGATGCCGCGCACGATAATCATGTCATCCGAACGACCGCTGATGCGTGTAATCCTTGGGTGGGTTCTTCCGCACGGGCAGGGTTCCGAAAGCTTTCTTGTAAGGTCCTTTACCCTGTAGCGAATTAGAGGGAGAGCTTCTTTAGTAAGGGTCGTAATTACGAGTTCTCCGCTCTCTCCTTCAGGGACAGGTTCCCCTGTCTCCGGGTCAAGAATCTCGACCAGGAATTTGTCTGCCCAGATATGAATTCCGCACTGAGCCGAGCATTCAGTGAAAAGAGGGCCGCTCATTTCCGAGGTCCCGTAAATATCATACGCTTTTATTCCTGATTCGGCTTCTATACGTTTTTTGAGTTCCTCGGACCAGGGTTCAGCCCCGAAAAATCCCATTTTTAATTTCGTTCCGTCCCTGAAGCTGATGCCTAATTTTCTTGCAGTCTCGATCATATAAAGGAAGTAAGAAGGCGTGCAGGCTATAGCAGTGACATCAAGGTCTTTCATGAGCTCAAGCTGGCGTTCGGTATTTCCGGAACTTGTGGGGAGTACGGTTGCACCCAGCTTTTCGCTTCCGTAATGGGCACCGAGCCCACCTGTAAAAAGCCCGTACCCGTAACTTACCTGAAGAATATCGTTTTCCCCCATTCCGACAGAAGTAAATCCTCTTGCAAGAGATTCAGCCCATTCATCGATATCCTTCTGGGTATATCCTACTACGGTAGGCTTGCCTGTTGTGCCCGAGGAGGCATGGAAGCGGGCGAGCTCTGTATTCGGGACGCAAAACATACCTGTCGGATATGTATCTCTGAGATCCTGCTTAACTGTAAAAGGTAACTTCCTGACATCTTCAATAGTTCGGATGTCCTCCGGCTTAACACCGTGTTCGTCAAACCTTTTTCTATAGAAAGGGGAGCGCTCATACACATAATGTACAAGTTGTTTCAACTTTTCTTCCTGCAGCTTTTTTAAATCCTCTACAGGCATCGTCTCTATCTCAGGATCCCAGTATTCTGGCATTTTTTCACACTCTGTATATCTTATAATCCGGGCTCTCAATGTCAGGCCCGATATTCTTAGCTTATTCTTTGCGTATATCTCATCTCATGCCTCTTTAAGGCCATGCTCCAGTCTCGGTTCACTCTTTATTTCTCTCTTTAATCTTGCCTTCTTACTCCGGAGTTTCAATATCTCCAGCGGATATATACTTCCGGCAAATATAATATGAAGATTAAGCTAAACTAATATGAAGATTAAGCTGGATTCTCATATAAATATTAGCTGTTAGGCTGAAAAAAGATTTTTTAAGTGAACCGGAAAGCTGGCTGCACAAAGGGAAAAAGTTCGCCAGGCAGACCTGCTACGGGTTTTGAAATAATCCGGTAATTTACTCATAGCCGGTAAATTATAAAATTATTAGATTCCAATACTTATAAAAGTAGACTGAAGTTTAAGTTATATTCTGAAGTATGAGGTTTTTGAAGTATATTCTTAAGTGTGGAATTCCTTTTATTTTCAAAAAATCACTCATCTTCAAGCTCTTCGGTTCCATCCTCAAAAGATATCTCTTTTGACGTTCCTCCAAGAGAGGTTTCAAGAATCTTTTTTGTCCTTTCCCTGCATTTATTCAAAACTTCTTTCATATCAGCGATCACATCGATTCCCGCAGCTCCAGAATGTCCGCCGCCTGTGCCGTTATATTCGTTGCTTATATCTTCCATTAGCTGGCCAAGATTAACTCCGGCATTTACGGCATCACGTTTCGCTCTTGCACTAATTCTGACGCTCTCACCTTTGGAGGTGCCAACAAAAGCAATATCTGCCCCGATATTAATGAGCATGGAGGATGCAGAACCTCCGAAGGAGCTTACATGGGAAGATGCGATCAACATATCCTGTACTCTATCGAGTTCGACGCGGCTTGCGGCTTTCAGGATAGCTATCCGCATGGAAATATCCTGTGGGGTAGCAGCCATAAGGTCCAGCACTTCCCCGTATTCAACGCCGCTGTCCTCTATAATTTTTGATACTGTCCGGAACGTATCTGCAGATGCATGTTTGAAATGCCCGGTGTCCGTTACTATCCCTGTGAGCATCCCGATCCCCACCCGTCGGTTAATCGGTGCTCCCATTGCTTTCAGGATATTGTAGACTATTTCTACGGTAGAGGTACTGTTCCTGTGCAGGTAAAACTCGGAATTTTCTGTCAGAGCCGTGGTTGTATGATGATCAATCACACAATACCTGGTAAGCTCCAGATCATTTAATTGCGCTTTTGTCGAAGTATCAACCACAACTACAAAACCGTAATCAGCCAGATTTGGTTTATCAACGACTTCAATCCCGAGTCTTTCTATAAGCACTGAAGCTACACGGTTACAGCCGTCCACGAGCCCGACAGTACCTCCTATAGCTTCTGAAAGGGCAAAAGCACTGCTAATCGCATCCGGATCCGCATTCCGGTGACACAAATATAAAATGTTTCGATAGTCAAGGAGCCGGTTGAAAAACTCCGCTTCATCAACTTCCATTGTCCACTCTGGCTATCGTTTTTACAGGCATCGATCTCCCTGTATACAAGAATTTCGGGGTATCGGCATGACTTCTATGTGAATTTTAGCAAAGCTATACTTTATTTCCTATTCCATATACGGAATAAAAAATAAGATTATTCCGCCCTGGAGCCCAATGCCTGCTGGATCTGCTCCTGAAGCTGTTTGAAGCGAGATGTGAGCCTTTCTTCCTGCCTGGAAATGGACTGAAGCCTGAGTGAGAGAGTTTCTTCCCTATCTTTCAGTTTTGTAATAGACTCCCCTTTGCTCGTTTTAATTACCAGCTCCCCTACGCTACGATAGACTACTGCATCGTCAGTGAGCCTTTCTAGCTCGTCAAGAGCCATCTTGGATTCTTTTTGCATAGCTTCAATCTGCGATTTTTGCATGGCCAGAGCCTGGATCTGTTGCTGTATCTGCTGAAGCTGTGCTATCTGGTTCTGAACTGGAGGGGGTAATTCTGCAGTGATGTAAGTTTCACCTGAGTCCTCAATAAACCTGAAGGGATTTTAATGTTTCTGTCCTTGCAGCATTCGGAAAATCCCACATTGTCACCTAAAATTTATCTGGAGACCTCTCTGCCAGAAACTTAAACAACAGGTTAATCTTAATAGATGGACAGTATAATAATTATTAATATGGGATGGAAATGACTTAATTAAATGACTTAATTAAATGACTTAATTAATCCTCACCCCGAGA
The DNA here is from genome assembly GCA_964610495.1 of uncultured Methanosarcinales archaeon. Classification (GTDB taxonomy): domain Archaea; phylum Halobacteriota; class Methanosarcinia; order Methanosarcinales; family Methanosarcinaceae; genus Methanosarcina. The sequence continues at coordinate 7,195 of CAZSVY010000301.1, read as the reverse complement.
ATTTAATAAAAACACTTTGTGAGGAATAATTATAAAAAGTCACTAATCAAAAATATCGTAAAAATCTTTTAACAAAAAATCTTTTAACAAAAACCGTTTAACAAGGGATAATCATAAATGGATAGTTATAATTAGCTCCATTAAATTACAATTGGTCTCTCCATGATCAATTTAGTTTCGTTGAAATCGATTTGAACTCTAAATTAACTGAGATGCAGGAGATATTCGAAAATGGAAAAAGGTGGAAACCTTAGAGAAATAAAATCTCTGCTTGAAAAATTCACAAACGCTCATGGAATTTCAGGCTTTGAACACGATATCCGTGAACTCCTTGAAAAGGAGCTTGAACCCTATGTTGACACTTTGAGGAGAGACTGCATGGGAAACCTTATAGCTGTCAAAAAGGGAGAAGGCCCTTCTATAATGCTGGCTGCCCATATGGACGAAATAGGGCTCATGGTCAGGTATATCGATGAAAACGGCTTTCTCAGGTTTGTCGGGATTGGAGGATGGTTTGACCAGACCCTTCTTAACCAGAGAGTTGTAGTGCACGGCAAAAAGGGTTCGATTCCTGGAGTTATCGGGTCCAAGCCCCCTCATGTGATGAAAGAGGAAGACAGGAAAAAGCCCGTGAAGCTGGAAGATATGTTCGTCGATATCGGGGCAAAAGACAGGGAGGACGCTGAGAACCTGGGAATCGAGATAGGCACGACAGCCTCACTCGACCGGGAGTTTGTATCCTTGGCAAACGGAAAGGTAAGTTCCAAGGCCTTTGACGATCGTGCAGGTCTCGTGATTCTTATTGAAGTTATGAAGCGGCTTTCCAAACATAAAATTGAAGCAAATATTTATGCCGTAGGTACTGTCCAGGAAGAGGTAGGACTGAAGGGCGCAAAAACCTGTGCTTTTGGAGTTTGTCCAAACCTTGCACTTGCCCTTGACACGACCATTCCTGGAGACCATCCCGGCATCAGTAAAACCGATTCTTCCCTTGAACTCGGGAAAGGCCCTGTAATCACCGTAGCTGATGCGTCCGGAAGAGGCCTTTTAGTTCATCCGCAGATTCTTAAATGGCTTAAAGAAACTGCTGCTGAAAATAAGATTCCCTACCAGCTGGGTGTCGGGTCAGGTGGTACAACCGATGCTACTTCAATACATCTCACAAAAGAAGGTATTCCTACAGGTACGGTCAGCATAGCCACCCGCTACATCCATTCCCCTGTTGAGGTCCTGGATACGGCCGATATTGAAGCGTGCGTTTCCCTAATTGTAAAAGCAATAGAAAACGTAGGCAGATACTTTTAAAGCCCTTCTAAGAGTAACCTCATTAAGTAATTTTACGCAAGAGTGCATAAATCCTAATCCCAGAAATCGGCGGGAAAAATCTTGCGGTTCCTTTTTTTCTTTACCTTTTTCTCTCACTTTTCTTTACTTTTTCTCTGATTTTTCTTCTTACTTTTCCCTTTTTCTCCCATATTTCTCATTTTTCGGCTCTGTAGAAATCCTTAATTTATCCAGATTATTTCTACAGAGCTGAAAATTCATATGTAAAAGAGCTACCAGTATTGAAATTTTAGAAAACATTAAATATTCACTACGATAATTAACACTGTGGAAAATAATAAAAACCTGGGTTATCTTGGATTTTTCGGCTTTTTAGGAATTCAAGGAGTAATAGGGATAGCTACTGGGAATTACGGACTGGCTCCATACGTGTCCTTTTTTTGTTTCTTCATCTTTTTTAAGTATTTCAAAGAAAAATAATTTCTATATATTAACTGAACTGTCGCCTTCGGCTGGCTAATCCTATTTGATCCTAAGAATTTCTACAGAGCTCATTTTTCCTTTTTCCTCACTTTTCTTACTTCTCACTTTTCTTACTTATCTCATTTTCCCGCTTCCAAATTTTTCTGGATATAGCGGCCTGAGATATATATTTTTCTTCTTTTTTAAAAATCGGATATATTGTTAACTGGAAACTAAAAATACTATGGTCTACCTATTGAAGAAGAGTTTCAGAGGGCCACGGCATAAATACGGAGATCTTCCAGAAAAAGTCGGGCTCCTGAGAAAAAATATATGTAATTTGTATAATAAATTGAGGTTGCAAAATAGGACATAATATTATAAAATAATAAGTATATTATTTTGATATTATTTTCTGTATTGCCAAAGGAATCTATCATTAATAAAACAAAGACTGAGGGATTATATTATTCGAAAACATCCGCTTTCTGGACACTACTTTGAGAGATGGTGAACAAACACCTGGCGTTGCCCTGACAAGGGATAAGAAGCTCTTAATTGCTCGAGCTCTTGATGAGATGGGAGTCTCTGTAATTGAGGCCGGTTCTGCGATCACTTCCGAAGGTGAAAGGGAGTCTATCAAGGCTGTTGCAAACGCAGGGTTTAATGCTGAAATTTGCAGTTACTGCAGGATTGTAAAGGCCGATGTTGACCATGCTCTGGAGTGTGACGTTGACTCTATTCACCTTGTAGCACCTGTTTCGGACCTTCATATAAGGACGAAAATCAAAAAGGATCGGGATGTAGTACGGCAGATCGCAGCTGAAGTAACAGAGTATGCCAAGGATCATGGCCTGATAGTGGAATTAAGCGGAGAAGATGCTTCGCGCGCAGACCCTGAATTCCTAAAGGCTATTTACGCTGACGGAATAGCTGCAGGCGCTGACCGGTTATGCTTCTGCGATACTGTAGGCCTTCTGGTACCTGAAAGGACTACCGAACTCTTCCGGGACCTATCTTCTTCTCTGAAAGCCCCTATCAGCATTCACTGCCACAATGATTTCGGCCTTGCAACTGCAAATACGGTTGCTGCCCTTGCGGCGGGGGCAAAACAGGCCCATGTAACTATAAACGGGTTAGGAGAAAGAGCCGGAAATGCATCTCTGGAAGAAGTAGTCATGAGTTTGGAATGGCTCTATAAATATGATACAGGTATCAAACATGAGATGATTTACCGGACTTCAAGGCTTGTAAGCCGGCTTACAGGCATTCCAGTATCGCCCAATAAAGCTCTTGTGGGTGGAAATGCGTTCACTCACGAAGCAGGCATCCACGTTCATGGTCTTCTGGCCGATAAGGCGACTTACGAGCCGATGAGTCCTGAATATATCGGAAGGCAGCGACAGATCGTGCTCGGAAAACATGCAGGGCGGAGCTCGGTCACCCTCGCCTTAAAAGAAATGGGGCTTGAGGCTGATGATGTCCAGACCGAGGAGATTTTCAACAGAGTAAAGCAGATGGGTGACCAGGGAAAACACGTAACTGATGCTGACCTGCAGACTATCGCGGAAACCGTACTTGATATCTACAAAGAACCCCTGGTAAGACTGGAAGAGTTTACCATTGTATCCGGAAACCGGGTGACTCCGACAGCATCGATAAAGCTCAATGTAAAAGACAAAGATATAATACAGGCAGGAATCGGGAACGGGCCTGTAGATGCCGTAATCAATGCCATCCGGAGAGCTGTAAGTTCCTGTGCGGAAGATATCATCCTTGAAGAATATCACGTAGACTCGATCACTGGCGGAACCGATGCCCTTGTTGAAGTAAGGGTAAAACTTTCCAAGGACGGAAAGGTGGTTACCGCAAGCGGAGCAAGGACCGACATTATTATGGCTTCCGTAGAAGCCGTAATGAACGGAATGAACCGCCTTATTCGGGTTGAGTGATTCCAGAAAGGATGAATTTTAAAAATTTCTCAGGAGGGCTTTTCTGTCCTCTCTCTTTTTCCTGCTGTAGAAATTTTGAAACAGCATGCCGCTAGCATTTCTGGAGTCAGGAGAAACCTTTATCCATATATAACATGATCAATTATGATGTATTTGCAAAATTCATAACGAGAGCTTGTCGGAGATAAGTATTTCTGATAAACACACTCTTACTGGAAGCGTACTCACTTCAGGTGAGTATCCAGTTAAATCTACATTTCAATCAGATAAATAGGAGCTAAATAATGACAACCGGGTCAACAGAAAAAGTTAATGGCGCAAGGGCTTTGATAAAGTGCCTGAAAGAAGAAGGGGTTGACACCATCTTCGGATATCCAGGAGGGCAGATCATTCCCTTCTATAACGAACTTTATGATTCAAATCTGCGCCATATACTTGTACGCCATGAACAGGCAGCAGCTCATGCTGCGGACGGGTACGCCCGTGCTACTGGAAAGACCGGGGTCTGCGTTTCCACCTCAGGTCCCGGAGCAACCAACCTGGTAACAGGTATTGCTACCGCATATATGGACTCAGTGCCCATTGTAGCTTTAACAGGTCAGGTCCCCACTTTCATGATAGGTAACGATGCTTTCCAGGAAGCCGACATTACGGGAATTACCCAGCCCATTACCAAGCACAACTATCTCGTACAGGATGCAAACGAACTCCCGAGAATTGTAAAAGAAGCCTTCCATATCGCTTCTACCGGAAGGCCTGGCCCGGTATTAATTGACCTTCCAAAGGACGTACAGAACGCGGAGATTGACTTTTACTATCCTGATAAAGTTGAACTTAGAGGGTATAAGCCAACTTATAAAGGCAATATCCAGCAGATCAAACGAGCTGCCGAAGAAATCGCAAATTCCTGTATGCCTATAATTTACGCCGGTGGTGGAGTGATAAGTTCTAATGCCAGCGCTGAGCTAGTGGAACTGGCCGAGACAATCAATGCTCCGGTTACGACCACCCTTATGGGAATAGGCTCAATTCCTACAGAACATCCCCTGTATGTCGGGATGCTTGGAATGCACGGGACCAAATATGCAAACTATGCTGTCCAGGAATCCGATCTTATTATCGCTGTGGGTGCAAGGTTCGATGACCGTGTGACCGGCAAACTCGAATCTTTTGCTCCCAATGCCAGGGTTATTCATATTGATGTCGACCCTGCAGAAATCTCCAAGAACGTAAAGGTTCAGGTTCCTATTGTCGGGGATGCAAAACAGATACTCAAATCCCTGAATAAATATATCCGGTGCTGTAATTCCGAGGCATGGCTTGAGAAAATAGACCACTGGAAAAAAGAGTATCCCCTTAGCTATAGACAGGTTTCACCTGATGTTGTAATGCCTCAGTTTGTTATCGAGCAAATCTCCGAGGCTTGCAGGGACGCGATTATAGTTACCGAAGTCGGGCAGCATCAGATGTGGGCTGCTCAGTTCTTCAAGTATAAAAAGCCCCGCACTTTCATCACGTCAGGCGGGCTTGGCACAATGGGCTACGGTTTCCCTGCAGCCATAGGAGCAAAAGTTGGCAGGCCGGATAAAACTGTTATCAACATTGCAGGCGACGGCTCTTTCCAGATGAACTCTCAGGAGCTTGCAACTGCAGTCCAGAACAATATTCCAGTTGTTTCTGTGATCCTGAATAATGGTTATCTGGGCATGGTCAGGCAGTGGCAGGAACTGTTCTACGACAGGCGGTATTCCCATACCTTTATCAAGGGCAGTGTCGATTTCGTGAAGCTTGCCGAAGCTTACGGAGCTCTTGGACTGCGTGCGGAAAAGCCGTCCGAGGTAAGGCCTGCAATTGAAGAAGCTGTCAACTCGGGCAGGCCTGCTGTTGTTGAAGTTATTGTCGAGTGTGAAGCAAATGTCTATCCTATGGTGCCGGCAGGAGCTGCAATCAATGAGATCCTCGACCCGGAGGGGCATGCAGACACTCCGTGCGCCATGCCTGACCTGCGTGCTGCAACAGCTGATAGGGTTCTTGACCTGGAGGAACACTGATGAAACACACGCTTGCAGTCCTTGTGGAAAATAAGTCAGGAGTTCTCTTCAGGGTGGCTTCACTCTTCTCAAGGCGCGGATACAATATCGACAGCCTGGCTGTGGGAGTTACCGAAGACCCTGAGATCTCCAGGATGACTATCGTGGTTCACGGAGACGACCATGTGCTCGAACAGGTTACAAAACAGCTTAACAAGCTCGTGGATGTGATTAAAGTTTCGGACATCGGAGGCGATGAAGCCGTAGAAAGGGAGCTTGCCCTGATTAAGGTAGCAGCCGATGTGAGTACCAGAGCCGAAATCATCCAGATTGCGGATATCTTCAGGGCAAGGATAGTGGACGTGGCTCCAAAATCCATGACTGTCGAAGTAACCGGGGATGAAGCCAAAATTCAGGCAATCGAAAGACTCTTCAGGCAGTTCGGGATTAAGGAAATGGCCCGGACAGGCAAGATTGCCCTGGTTCGCGGTCCAAAGAAGGTTTAAATATTAAGGGCAGGTAAAGAAAGGTAGCTGCTTAATTATTTTTCACAGATTGGGGCAGCCGGAAGCGTTTTAAAACCCTCGAGTTTCCTTAAAGGAGGGCCTGAGTTTTCAGGCATCTCCTGAAACTTTAAAAAGCTGCCCCTCTCCGAAGAAAGCAACTTTTTGAGAATCGACTTAAAGCAACTTAATTCTCAGGGAAGTGGAAGGATTTCATAACAGGATACTTCCCGGAAAAACATGAGGAGCTTTGCTCAAAAACTGAATAATTCATCTGGAGAATCAAGTATGGCAACGATAATTTATGATAACGAGACTACTTTTGATGCACTTAAGGACAAGACTATCGCAATAATGGGCTATGGAAGCCAGGGTCACGCTCACGCCCGGAACCTCCACGAGTCAGGGCTTAATGTTGTTGTTGGGCTCAGAAACGGCAGTTCAAGCTGGGCAAAAGCCGAGGGTGACGGCCTTAAAGTCCTGTCTGTGGCAGAAGCTGCAAAGGCTGCAGATGTTATCATGATCCTCCTTCCGGACGAAAAACAGGCTTCGGTCTACTACTCTGAAATCGAGCCAAATCTGAAAGCCGGGGATGCTCTTGCTTTCGCACACGGCTTCAATATTCACTATAACCAGATCGTCCCCCCGAAAAACATTGATGTTTTCATGGTCGCTCCCAAAGGCCCTGGCCATATCGTAAGAAGAACCTATACCGAGGGTATCGAAGTGCCGGGTCTGATTGCAGTTTACCAGGACGCAACCGGAAATGCCAGGGAAATTGCTCTTTCTTACGCCAAAGGGATCGGTGCAACAAGGGCAGGCGTTTATGAAACTACCTTCCGTGAGGAAACCGAAACCGACCTTTTCGGAGAACAGGTTGACCTCTGCGGAGGAATCTCATCTCTCATCAAGACCGCTTTTGAAGTGCTTGTGGAGGCAGGATACCAGCCCGAGATGGCCTATT
>CAZSVY010000300.1:0-5302 GCA_964610495.1 uncultured Methanosarcinales archaeon | reverse complement strand
CCGCTGCCTCAGGGAGCACCTCCCACACCGGTGCAACCCTCTACTTATAGCTATTCTATAAATAGTTCCTGCTGAGATTGTTTTTTCTCCCCGGATTCCTGCAAATTTAAGCTAAATTTCCTTCTTACGTGCAGGATTTTTAGGGAATTTTTCCCGTTTTTGCCGGAAAGATATATGTACGAGAATTTTCACTTTTTTAAAAGTAAGGCTAAAATCTAATTTATCTCTCCATCTATCCGGGTAAACGGAGACTTTCGCCCCGATTCTAAATAACGTCCCGATTTCCCGCCAGTCACCCTCTCCAAAAATGAAGCATTAATTAATCAAATTCAAATCAAAGTTCCTTTAATTTAAACAATTTTTAAAAAGCCAGCTAGGGTAATAGATCCCGAGCTTTGTCGGCAGAGCTGCGGCTCTGCAGCCCGAGTTCCGTCTCGGGAGGACGGTGCCCTTTTCGCTCACTTCATTCGCTCAAGAGGGCTAATTATAATAAAGATACTGAAGTGAGCTCAAGAGAGCTTATTCAGGGGTAAGTAATATTAATCTTTGCCCAGACGGACTAATTTATAAATAAAGCCTGAGTCCCGGTTCGGGAGGACGGCCCGAACTGTGCTCCTTGTCGGCATATCTATTTTAGGGGCTGTATGAAAACACAGCCCTAATTTTATCCGAGCTTATCCTTCTGGACTTTCCAATATCCCACTTTCTATAATAAAAGCAAAAGCGGCTCTAAGTCCCTGGATGAGTTTTACTAATATATAGATAGTTAATACTTGTGTGAATTTTTAGTCTTGCTTTATCTTATTTCAGGATGGTTTCGGATAAATCCGCCCTGTCAAGAAATCCTTAAATGCTTATATTTGCACCGAGCAGTTCGACAAAGGCTCTTAACCAGGCTGGATGATTGGGCCAGGCTTGAGCTGTTACCAGGTTTTTGTCTGTAACTACCGGTTCCGACTTCCAATTAGCACCGGCTAACCGGCACTCTGCAGCACATGCCGGGTATGATGTTACCCTATAGCCTTCCAGAACTTTAGCCGCCGCCAGAAGCTGCAGGCCATGGCAAATGACTGCTACAGGCTTGCCAGCTGCAAAAAAATCCTGTACGAGTTTAATGGTGTCGTCATACATACGGATATATTCCGGAGCTCTGCCACCCGGAACGACCAGACCTGCATAATCGTCCGCGTTTACTTCAGCGACGGATACATCTACCGGAATACGATGCCCGAGAAGCTCAATATAGGTATCGAGCGTGGTGAAGTCGTGTACGACCAGTTGCAGCATATCACCGGTTTTTTTGTTGGGTGCTGCTATATCCACCTGGTAGCCCAGCATCTGGAGCGACTGTTGGGGTACTTTAACCTCATAATCCTCAGCGCAATCGCCTGTTAAGATAAGGATTTTCTTGGACATTTGTTTTCCTCCTTAAGGTTTTAACAATTTCCGAATTATGTAATTCTATTTTTTCCCGGATAACCGACTCAGTTCAAAATCCAGTGATGTAAGTAAGTGTAACATCGTTACATAAAACGTATAATTTTATACATAATAACGATGTTAAGACACAAGCATAATAACGATAAACCTTAACCTTATTAATTTTTTCGAGCTACCAGTTCTTCTGGAAATTTTCAACAATTGTGACGATAATGATCGAGCTCATCCCAAAGCCAGTTTTTATTCTCTATCGACAAGAGTTTCAGTACCCATTTTCACGATCAAAAAAATCGATTAATTATTCCAAATTCGAGCCTCAGAAAAGTAATTTTGAGTTTTGGGATCAGCTCATCAATATACCGCAGAAGGAATTTTTCGTAGGAAGGCTTGTTCATTTTGTTCTAATGTAATAATCCCATGGGCCGTAGTGGTTACAACATATATACCAGAAGAGCTTTAAGAAATTAATAATCGATCGCTTAATCAAAATCAGGTTCGAAAGGCTAAAACTTTCTTGAAACTTAAGAGGCTCCTTAAAAGGCTCCTTAAAAGTTTTACTGATTTTCCACGACTGTAAGTTTTATAACAAATTCAGTTCCGAAATCCCTTTTCAACTCAAGCTCGCCATCTAACTGGTCTACCAGAATAGTTACCAGCTGTGTTCCAAGCGTGTCAGAGTTTTCCAGATCAATGTTTTCAGGAATACCCGCCCCGCTATCCGAAACGGTCAGAATATACCTGCTCTTGCAGGCTTCATTTTTGCCTTCGATTTCGCCGTTTTCAGGTTTTCCATTTTCTTCTTTGCACAGCTTAATCCGGATCTCTCCTGTTTTCCCTTCTGGAAAAGCATGTTTGAAGGAATTTGAAACAAGTTCGTTAACAATCATACCCAGGGGCACTGCAGTATCCATGCCAAAGAAAACGTCCTCTTCCAGATTCAGGTTCAAGCTAATATCGGGATTCCCAAACCTGTATGTCTCGAAAAGGTTTTCAACGAGTTTCTGCAGATATGATGAAAAGTTCAGGGTATCGGCCCCTTCGCCTTCATGCAGTTCCTCGTGGATAAGGGCAATCGATACTACTCTATCCTGACTTTCCCTGAAGGCTTCAAGGACTTCTGAATCTTCAGCGTGTTTCCTGTTTTTGAATTTCTCAGCCTGAAGGTCAAGCAAGGATGAAATTACCTGCAGGTTATTCTTGATCCTGTGGTGAATTTCTTTTTTACGGGCAGTTACAGCATTCAAAAAGGCTTCTTCGGCTTCTTTTTTCTCGGTAATATCCTGGACTGTCCCTCTCACATGGACAGGAATTTGTTTCTCATTAAAAATAACTTCGGCCTGTAAATGGACTACGCGCTGTTTTCCATCAGCTAAGACAATTCGACAATCAATAGCATCGAGCTTTCTTCCGTCTAAAGCTCTTTTAAAGGCATTATCCACTCGGGCTCGATCGTCGGGATGCGCAAAGTTTAAAAATGCATCGTAAGTAGGGTGGAATTTTTCAGGATCAAGCCCGAAAATCCGATACATTTCATCCGAGCAATATTTTTTATCAGTTATAATATTCCAGTCCCAGTTTCCAATATGAGCCATTTTTTGAGCTTCAGAAAGCCTTCTGTCGTTTTCTATTAATGAGTCATAGGCTTCGTTAAGTTCAGATGTACGCTCCTTAACTTTTTCTTCTAAACTATCATGGGCTCTTCGGAGAGCTTTTTCTATCTTTTTGCTCTCGGTAATATCGAGAACAAAAGCTATACCCTCCTGTCTTGCCTCATCGATTGTGGCCGCCCCGAGAATAACGGGCACTCGCGAACCGTCTTTGCGAATAAACTCCTTTTCGTAAGGTGTAGCCACGCCGGTGTCTTTCAGTTTCTCGATGATATACTTATCCAGGGCACGGTACTCCGAGGGGGTCATCTGCTCCCAGTTGACCTTTCCGGCCTGCACGTCCTCGTGCGTGTATCCTACCATCTTCAGGAATCTGTCATTGGCATCGGTGACCTGGCCTGCCAGGGTAAAGTAAATCACACCTATCATGCCCGATTCGTACAACCTGCGCAGGCGCATTTCGCTGTTCCGCAGGGCTTCTTCAGTTTTCTTGCGCTCAGTGATGTCCTGAACAATGCCCGCCATCCGGCGCACGCCTCCTGTGGCATCCGCACGGTGCCGCCCGGCTGCCCAGATCCACCGAACCTCACCGTCCACACGCCGAATGCGACACTCGAAATTCCAGTTGCTACACGTGGTCATAGCCTTGCGGAACTTTGCATCAACCATCGCACGGTCCTCAGGCAGCACGTGATCAAGGAACATCTCGTAGGTCCACTCCGGGAGCAGTTGCTCATAGCCGAAGATGCGGTCGTGCTCGAGTGACCTAAAGGCAGTATGACCCACAAGATCAAGGTCCCACGCCCCGGCGTGGATGGTTTCGAGCGCAAAGCGCAACCGTTCCTCACTCTCGAGGAGTGCCCCTTCGGCCCGCTTACGTTTTGTTATGTCACGGGCAATGTGAATACATCCGGTGAGCTTTCCTTCGGAATCATGCAGTGGCGAAACACTCACTATGAAATCGCCACCCAGGCTATCTTCGTGGACTTCTCTGGTGTGCTCAAGCCCATCCTCAAGCATCTGACTGTGTGGGCAAGAACAGGGGGGACTGTCTATTCCATGCACAACGCGATAACAGACTAAGCCTGCACACTCTTCCGGCGTCACCCCCAATCTTGCCGCCATAGCCTGGTTTGCACGAACAATTCGATATTTGTCATCTATTATAGCTATCAGGTCTGGCACGGCATCAAAGGTATACTCCCAGTTTTTCGTGGCCTGAGTAGCCGCTTCTTCAGCCATCTTGCGTTTGGAGCTTTCTATGCGTTTCCACTTTCCTTCTTTTTTGATCAAAGCGAACTGGTGGTTTACAACTACATCGATTATCTCGGCTGCGTTATGACTATCGAGAAAATAGGTGCATAGATTTATCATCCTGTAAGTGTCCATGGATTTGTCTGTCTGTTCCTTAAATTCGATGAAACTATTCCAGCTTTCTTTGTCCAGCCAGGTAGTGTTCCCGCTAAGCCTCATGCCATCGAAACCATTGTCCAGAGCATGATTGAGCTTTTCAAACCGGGTGCTGGATACCCTCTTAGGATCGAAAACCCCGTCGGTAACAAACCAGTCAGTGTAAGGGATAATTTCGATTTGTCCTTTTTCCAGGTAATGATCAAAATCAGGTATAGCCTTTTTCAGGGCTTCTTTTGCATCTTCGACTTCCACGGGTTCTGACGTGACCCAGAGGCAGAATTCATTGTTTTCCAGCCCTGCTCTAAAGTAGGTAACCAGAATCTCAATCAAATCCTGTTTTGTCTGGTAGAATTGACAGATATGCGTTCCCCAGGGCACATCCCCAATAATGTCAATCCCAGATTTTCTCAAACTTTTTTCCATTCCCTACCTTCTTGTGCTTATCCCGATGCCGTTCCATTCAAAAGTGTGTTCTGCAATAACTTACAGCTATAATTTTAAGTTACTTCAGGCTTTTCATTATATCACTTAACTTGTCTTTCAATAAAAATAAACTTAGAGGTTTTCAGTGAATTTAGTCGTTACTTAAATCTTTCTTTAAAAAATCCAAACCTAAATTGATCTCTTAAATATGAGTTGCTGGTTTATAAAATTTCTTTATAAGCATCGAATTATTAATCATTTATCCGGAAGTATTAAAAATCAGGTGTAGTAAATTCACTATCTTTCTCTTTTTAGATTAGTTTTATAAAGCACAGCCAATAAATAAATTTTTCGAAAAAAACTTCTTAATGCTCTTCTGCTACTCTGAACTTAATGACAAACTCAGTTCCGGAGTCCCT
>CAZSVY010000299.1:0-8838 GCA_964610495.1 uncultured Methanosarcinales archaeon | reverse complement strand
CAAAACATTCCAGTTTTATCAGGGCAAGCCCTTTTCTGTACCAGGCTTCCCTGGATTCCGGTTTTTTACCTAGCACCTGATCAAAAGCCTGAAGGGCGACCTCATATTTCCCGAGTTCCATTGCAAGTTTTCCTTTCCTGCACTGGATTTCCGGATTTTCGGGATTTTTCGCAGCGAGTTTTTCAAAAGTTTCCAGGGCTTCTGCCTGCTTCCCCAGTTCCAGCCGGACAGTTGCAAGGTTGTATAAGAGATCGGGGTAATCGGGATTAAGAGAAAGGATTTTTTCAAAGGATTCCAGGGCAGTTTCCGTTTTTCCGAGCTTGAGCAGGGCTATTCCCCTGTTGTAAATGGAATCGAGATCTTCAGGGCTTGTTTTAAGGACTTCGTCAAAGGCTTTTCTTGCTTTTTCATATTCTTCCGCAGCCAGTAAAACCAGTCCCATATTTCTCCAGGCGTCCTCAAAGTCAGGCCTGAGTCTTACAGCTTCTTCGAAAGCTTCAAGGGCTTCTTCCGTTCTTCCAAGCTTTCCGAGTACGATTCCTTTTTTGTTCCAGCCTTTCTCGAGATACGGGTTCAGCCGCAGGCCTTCTTCAAAGGCGCTGAGGGCTTCTTCATAGTTTTCCATGGAATAAAGAGCAAAACCCTTATTCATCCAGCAGGCTTCGTAATCGGGTTTGAGTTCCGCAGCTTTCTCAAGAGCTTTCAGGGCAGGCTCGAATTTTCCGCTGTCAAGGAGAATTAACCCTTGCTGGAGCCAGAGCCTGCAGTTTTCGGGTTCTTTTTCGAGGCTCTGTGCAAGAGCTTCAAGAGACTCTTCAAAACGGCCTAACTCGACAAGCACAGTGCCCCTGAGCTTCTGGGCCTCGGTAAGTCCCGGATTGTGTTCAAGCATGGAATCGAGGGCTTTGAGGGCTTCTTCATACTTCCCTGCCCTGACAAGTAAGCGCCCCTGCTGGTACTGGGCATCTCCGTATGCAGGATCCAGTTCGGCGACTCTGGAGAAAGCCTGTGCAGCCTCCTCAAAGCGTCGTAGCTTCAAGAGAGCAAGAGCCCGGTTGTACCGGATTTCCTTCATTTCCGGATAAATTTCAAGCACAGAGTCAAAGGCTTCGAGGGCTTCTTCATAGACCTCAAGTTTCATCAGAGCAAAGCATTTGTAATTCCAGGCTTCGAAGTAAGCTGGATCCAGCCTGATGGCTTCTTCGAAAGCCCTGATTGCATCATTGAGCCTGAGCAGCTGGATAAGAGCAAGGCCTTTCCTGAGCCAGATTTCTTTATTCCCTGGATTGAGTTTCAGGATTTTCGAAAAGGTTTTTTCAGCATCCTCATAGCGGGCAAGTTCGTTCAAGAGGATGCCCCTATGGTAGAGTGCAGTCTCGCTGACAGGAAATTTTCTTAAAAATGCGTCAATACATTCCAGAGCTTCTTCATTCTTCCCAAGCTTTGTCAGTGAAAGACACCTCTGTTCCCAGGCATCGGCATGCCTTGGATTTTCCCGAATCAGAGAATTGAAACACTCCAGGGCTTTTTCATGCTCTTCAAGCTTTGCAAAAACGAGCCCTTTTGAGTAGCAAGCGTCTGCATTCCTGGGATCGATTTCAAGTGCATGCCCGAAACATTCCAAGGCTTCTTCATAGTTGCCGGCTTTTCCAGCCACGGTTCCCCGGGCGTACCAAGCGGTTCCGCATTCGGGCTCAAGTTCAATTACTTTCTCAAAACAAAGAATTGAAGCCTCAGTCCTTCCCACTTCGGCAAATATAAGCCCTTTCCGGTACCAGGTTTTTGGATTTTCCGGATTTATTTCAAGCGCATTGTCATAAGCTTCGAGAGATGCTTCAAACTTTCCAAGGGTAGCCAGAGCAATTCCTTTTCTGTACAGGGCATCGAAATTTTCTGGCTCGAAGTGCAGGACCTTATCAAAAGAGTCGAGGGCTTCTTCTATTTTCTCAATTTTCAGCAGGGCTAGTCCTCTGTTGAAAAGAGCTCCTGTGTGACCCGGGTCTTTGTCCACAAGCTTGTTGAAAACATTAATCGATTTTTCGTACCTTTTTTGTCTCATCAGGCCAAGGCCTCTTTGAAAGGCTTCATCGTGATTGATAACCAACTCCTCCGATCCTTTTTTCTAACTGTTTTCCTGCACTTTTCCAATTATATTGCTGCATTTTCCTAAATATGTTCCTGCGCTTTTCAATTATACTGCCGCAATTTTCTAAACATATTCCTGACTTTCCCTAATTTACCCCTGCAAGCTCAAATCGATCTGTATATTTAAACGTGGATCTTTTTATCAGCTTTAGTAATATTTTACCCTATTTTCTTCGTTTCAGAGTTTCTATGATTTCAGAGTTCTTGCGAGCAGTTTTCAGCCTCTCGCCATCAAAAGCTACTTCGAAATAATTGTGATTAGTATTACTTTGTATTTTCTCTACTATTGCCTTTATTGGACCTTTGCTGTAAATGTATAAACTTACTATAGATGTATAAATCTGCAGCGCACTAAATTATTCCTGTATTTTCCCTGTTATGGACAACTAAAGAGTACCTTTTTCTCAGATGCCTATTTGGAGACAATTTGCCGGCGCTAACGATTAAAATTTAATGCTACATTCCATATCAGAATTTATTATCATTATTAACCAGAATTTATTACATTATTAACCAGAGTTTATTATCATTATTAATCAGAATTTATTATCATTATTAATTTTTATCTAGAATTTAATCTTCTAACATTGTATATAAACGATCCTCAATAATTGTGTGGGAGAAGAACTTTACATTATTTTTAAATGCCCTTTGAAGAATGTTTGCGATGGACTTTGCAGGCAGCTTGTGTTATAAAAGATATAAAAGAAATATCAAAATAAAATTTTCTAAGTTTAAATCAAACCTCAGAGATTCCTGACAATGCTTTCTTAAGATGCCGACATATCTCTTTATTGAAGCAAACAAGGAAAACTTTTTCAGGTAATTCATTTTCCTGAAGGAACTTCCTTATTTCGGAAACTGCAATTTCTGCAGCCCTCTCTGAAGGAAAATTATATGCACCTGTGCTTATAGCTGGAAAAGCAATGGTTTTTACGGCATATTCCCTTGCAAGTTCAAGGCTCTTTCTGTAACCGGAAGCCAGCAAACTATCCTCTCCTTTCTGGCCTCCCTGCCATACAGGGCCCACAGTGTGTATTACCCATTTTGCAGGCAGATGATATCCCTTTGTAATTTTTGCTTCTCCAGTGGCACAACCTTTTAAACCCTTACATTCTTCCAGCAGTCCGGGCCCTGCGGCTCTATGGATAGCGCCATCGACCCCTCCACCCCCAAGGAGAGTCGGATTTGCAGCATTTACGACTGCTTCCACCTCCAGTTTTACGATATCTCCCTGAATTATTCTTATCCTGTCCGAAATGTGTAACATAACCTGCTCTTTTGCTTCGATTTCTTTATATTTTATTTGATTTCCTTATATTCTGTTAACGCCTTTCCGGAATACTATACGATTTGTGTTGTCTGGTATGTTCTGCTCTTTTTGCGTTATTTCTTACTTTACCTTCTTACTTTACCTTCTTGCTTTATCTTTTTGTTTTGTCTTTGCTTTACCTGCTCTTGCTTTCTCCTTTGCTACGGTTCAGTACAATTTTTTCTTTCACGTTCATACCTTTAGTTTGTGGATTCCCAAACAATCATATAGCATAAAACATAGATTATACTAGTCAATCCGGGCATGGGGATTTCGGTTTTCCGAAGGTGATTATTTGCCTGTGACGGAAACTCCGAAAACTTTGATGTGTCTCAAAGGGGCTCCAAAGCTATATTAACTATTGATCTAAAAGATCAGCAGCGTCTGAAAATAAGTAAGGCTAAGAATAAAATAAGGCCAAAAATTTCCAAATTGAAACTTAATATGGGGAGACAATTATGGATGAGATGACACTTAAAGAGAGACTTTTAAACGCGCTGGAAGGGAAAAAAGTTGACAAAGTACCGGTCTGTTCCGTAACCCAGACTGGAATTGTTGAATTGATGGATGAAGTGGGAGCTCCCTGGCCGGAGGCTCACTCGGACCCTGAAAAAATGGCAAGGCTGGCGATTGCAAATTACGAGCTCAGCGGGCTCGAAGCTGTAAGAGTTCCTTACTGCCTGACCGTACTTGCCGAAGCCATGGGCTGCGAGGTGAATATGGGCACAGTTAACAGGCAGCCATCTGTTACTGCGCATCCATATGTTAAGGATCTGGAAGATATGAAAATGCCTGAGAACCTGCTTGATATGGGCAGAATCGGGGCTGTACTAGATTCAATTAAGATCATAAGAGAAAGAGTAGGACCGGACGTGCCTATTATAGGAGGTCTGGAAGGCCCTATTACTCTTTCTTCAGATCTGGCGAGTGTAAAATCCTTTATGAAATGGTCTCTTAAAAAACCCGATATGCTACGGCAGGTATTGGATTTTGCAACCGACGCCACAATAGCTTATGCAAATTCTATGGTTCTTGCAGGAGCAGATGTCATCTCCGTTGCTGATCCTGTAGCATCTCCTGACCTGATGAGCCCTGATTCATTTAAAAATGAACTCCAATCAAGGCTGCAGAGATTTTCTTCAGAAGTAAATTCCGTTACAGTCCTGCATATCTGCGGGAATGTGAGCCCGATCCTTGATTATCTGGCAGACTGTGGTTTCGAAGGTTTGAGCGTTGAAGAAAAAGTCGGCAGCATAAAGAAGGCTAAGGAAGTGCTTGGGAACAGGGCAAGACTCGTAGGAAATATCTCCAGCCCCTTCGTTCTGCTTCCGGGTCCGATTGATAAGATAAAAGAGGAATCCAAAAAGGCTATTGCCGAAGGTGTAGACGTACTGGCTCCTGGCTGTGGAATCGCACCTATGACCCCGCTTTCCCACATTAAAGCTATGGTCGAGGCAAGAAACGAGTATTACGCCTGAAGATCCGCATAGTAAAAATTAATTTAACCAATTTTATTAATTTATTTTATTAACTTATTTTATTAACTTATTTTATTAACTAATTTTAATTTTTTTCGTGTTTTTTATGGTTGTAGAGTCTGGATAGAGTTTTTCTATTGATTTATCGTGACCTGCGTAATCATAAATCTGGAGTGAATTATGTAATTATCTAATTCATACCTATATCGTATTAATTCAAGTTGCTGCCACTCAACAGATAAAACTGCTGCCAGTACTGAAAGAGCCTATAAGAACTCTATCAATAGAAAACTAGAAAACTAAATTCGGAATTTTTCAAAAAAGGAGAAGGAAGAACTTGCCTTGATTAGAGGCCGTAGTTCTCCGGCTTGAAGACTTTAACTTCCTGTTTATATTTTGTAAGGCAATCGCTCATAAACTGCTCTTTATCGTCAGTAAGGGCCTCGAGAGCTGTTCTTGCATTTTTAAGGGCATTTGCTTCGAACCTGGAGAGCTCGAGTTTGCCTTTTGCTCCTTCTTCGACGATTTTAATGCTTTCGATTGCTGCATTCCTGGCACGGAGGTAAATGTCATCTCCGTTCCTGGCAATGGCCTCTCCTACTTTGTAGGCATTCTGATATGCGAGTACGTAACCCTGCGCGTCCCTGTACATGTCAGAAGCTGCGAACATGTCTCTCAGGACTTTTGCATTACCCGAATCAAGAGCAACATTCATGAGGGCACAGTCATAAGCCAGGGTCTCGGACCAGCACTGAACAGTTGTACCTCCGAATTCACCGTGGTACTCAACCGATTCATTGGACCAGAGGTCACAGCACTGCATTGTCAGGTTACCCATCAGGTCAGAGTGGGCACAGGTTGAGGTCTTACCTTCCTGAGCAATCGGAACACCTGCAACTGATTTGACGATAGTGTTCTCATATCCGCAGTCCTTACCCGGGCCAATAGCACCGGATTCGTATGCAACGAGGGACCTTGCTGCAGAGATTGCCCTTGCAATGATTGCAATGGTGTGGGCAAGATTCTTATCCAGCAGGCCGCCTGCAATGAACATAGCAGTGTTTGCCTGGGCACAGTCTGTGTCACCGGATGCTACTACTTTATTCTTCTTTGCAACTGATGCAATGTCTTGCCAGATCATTTCCATGTCCATGCTGCCGAGCACGCCGATACCATAAAGTATGCCTGGCAAATCGTTCCTGAGAATCGCATGGTCAAAGACTTCTTTCCCACCCATTGACTCAACTGCAAGCATGTCAGCACCATTCTGGGCACACTGTTCGAAGGCCTCCATAAAAGTGTTATACTTGCCTCCTCCTCTGAGCTCGAGGAAGTCCCTGCTCTCACGGATATCACCGATTGTGTGCCTGAGTGCGCACTTTATGCCGTATTCGTCGTGGTAATCCTCCATGATAGTCTTCTGGGCGTGTGCAACAGCGCCTCCCCACTCGGGGTTGTTGGACATCTGCTGAACGTGTTCGGTTTCAAGCACTACAGAGGGAGCTCCGATTTGAACCATCCTTGCCATAATGTCGGTGGTTATCCTTTCGTATTCCTTTACGAGCTTTTCTTTGGATGCGCCGGCTTCAGGCCTTGGGGCATAGTTCACTTCGGGAGTTGTGTAGCCGGCACCGATCTCAAGTCCAAGACCGGCTTTGACTGGCTTGACGGCCTTTCCGAAAATCATTTCATCTGCGCTTGCATAAGCCATTTTAGTATATCTTGTTACTGCCATCTACTCCACCTCCTCAGTGTCTATGGAATTTCTCCCTCAGTTTCACAACGTTGTCCCCATGTTCCTTGATGAAATCGGCCATCTTCGCGGCATCGGCTGCTTCTTCACCGTATACCCCAAGTTCATACTGGGACACGAAGTCCTGGTTCACAGCACCACCACCGCATGCGAATGGAATCCTGTATCCTTTCTCCATAAGCTTGTCATTAACTTCCTTGAATGCATACATGGTTGTGGTCATGAGGGCCGTGCCTGTAAGCATGAGGGGACTTTCTCTCTCCACCGCAGCTACTACTTCATCTACAGGGACATCTCTTCCAAGATCCACAACATCATAACCGCCTGCTCTCAGTAGTGCAGCCACAATGTTCTTTCCGATGTCATGCACGTCGCCTTCTGCAACGTGGCAGACAACCTTTCCTTTAACTACAGGTGCCCTTCCTCCCTTCTTCTTAATGAATTCGATACCTTCCAGCATGGCGTCAGCAGACATCATAACGTTTGGCAGGAAAATAACTCCCTCGTCATAAAGCCTTGAGACCACTCCCATTCCAACCATCAATGCGTCATCAATAAGAGAGACCGGGTCCTTCCCGGAACTAATAGCCTTTTCCAGCCCCTCAACAACATCATCTTCTTCCCCTTCAAAGATGGCTTTTGCAATCGGGTAAATTGCTGAATCTTTAGGGTAAAGCTCTTCTGCAGCATCTTCCGGTGTCATTTCCTTTTCCATTTTTACATTGTAACGAACCAGAATACCACTGGGATCTATATCTATCAAATATCTAACCTCCATTTTGGCGTCTGAGGAGCAATAATCCCTGATAATTTACAGGGGCCAAAGCCGGGCTAAAAACTAAAATTGTTCCTGAAATAGACCTCAATCTTATTAGGTGCTTAAATCCCTCTATTTTTTCATAGAGACAGCTAAATGAGGTCTAAGCAGGTATAAAACCCCAAATTCTTCCCAATTTCTTAAAGGGACTCCTAACTCCCCTTAATTTAATTGGAATCCGATATATATAAAACTCACTGAGCAAGTTTAAGGTTCTAATACTGAACTGCGAACTACAATTTTCGTTGTTGGGAGGCCATACTTGCTGGGAGATCGTACTTGTTGGGGGGCCATACTATTCTTAATGCTCTCTCTTTCACGGAGCTCTTTCTAATTTAGGCTTAATTAAAAACATGATAGAATTATTAGAGTTAAATTCACTGTTGAAAAATACATGTTTCTCAGGTTTCCATCCGATTCAGGGAGCTGCCCGAGAATCTAAAATAATAGTAAAAGACTTTCAACAGGTGTAAAATAAAAATTATAGTTTAGTAAACACCATATTTCAATCACTTGTTTTCTTCTTGATTTGATCTGTGCTGGAAACATTTTTCCCGAAAGATATATATCTCAGTAGTGCATCTAGAAGATCCCCTGATCTGGGAAGATTAGAGGGCATTAAATCTATAGATTTAGCAGAAAAATACTTTTGCAATGAAATCTATAGCTAAAAACTACACAAACAAAAAGCTTTATATACAAGAAATGTCTTGTATGTATCCCTCACAAAAGCAAATTTGTGAGCATTCGACTCTCTTACGATCCCAATAGCTCGAAATGGCAGTATCTCTATAGATCCAAACAAATTTTTCCTTTTGTTCTGAATCTGTGGGCGAAAAATTGCCGGGCGGGAAAGTTTTATATACCAGAAATACCTTGTATCTGGTCCTCGCACAACTCAAATGTGTTGAGGGGAGTAATAAAAAGCTATATATACAAGAAATGTCTTGTATGTATCCCTCATAACTCAAAATGTAATGAGGAATAACACAAAGCTTTATATACGAGAAATTCCTTGTATATATCCCTCACACAAGCCAATGTGTTGAAGGGAATAACATAAAGCTTTATATACAAGAAATACCTTGTATATGATCCTGCGCAAACTGATTGCGTGGGTTAAATTACATATCTCTTTCATCTTTTAATGGAGTCAGGAGTTGTTTCCTGTCTGACGAGGATTTTTGTCGGTTCGGTTAATTCTGGGCGGTTAGAGTTTTTCTAAAACATCATCGCGAAACTGAAATAACTGAATTGATAGTTGTTAGTGCAAGTTTCTGCGACCAAGACCTTTATTTTGAAGTGTGCGATACTTTAACAATTCTGGTTGATC
>CAZSVY010000298.1:0-4487 GCA_964610495.1 uncultured Methanosarcinales archaeon | reverse complement strand
ATGGACTGTGGACGCTGCATTGAAAACTGTTCATATGGAGTGTACCGGAGAGAAAGCGACAAAATCCTGATTGAATCCAGGAAATGTACTGCCTGCCTCCGCTGTGTTGCCATGTGCCCGAGAGACGCAATCACGCTTACTGAAAAACCCGTAGATTACCGTAGCCACCCCCTCTGGACCAGAGAGGTCAGAGAAGATATTATTAAACAGGCTCGCAGCGGGAAAATTATCCTTTCAGGAATGGGAAATGCCAGGGATTTGCCGGTTGTCTATGATCGCCTTCTCCTTGACGCCTGCCAGGTTACAAACCCAAGCATTGACCCCCTGAGAGAACCCATGGAACTCAGAACCTACATAGGAAAGAAGCCATCCAGACTCAAATTCAGGAAGACCGAGAGCGGGGATGTAGAACTGGAAACAAAACTTGCTCCAAATCTCAAGCTTGATACTCCGATCATGATCGGGCATATGAGTTTCGGAGCTATCAGTCTGAATTCTCAACTCAGCATGGCAAAAGCGGTAAAAGAGACCGGAACTTTCATGGGGACAGGAGAAGGAGGACTGCACAAAGAACTTTATCCTTACCAGGACCGTATGATTGTTCAGGTCGCCTCAGGCCGTTTCGGAGTTAATATCGACTACCTTGAGAGGGGCGCAGCCATTGAGATTAAAATCGGCCAGGGTGCAAAACCGGGTATCGGAGGACACCTGCCTGGCGAAAAGGTAAACGAGGAAGTCTCAAGAACCCGTATGATCCCACTTGGTAGTGACGCAATCAGTCCAGCTCCCCATCATGATATTTACAGTATTGAAGACCTTGTCCAGCTCATTCGAAGTCTCAAAGAAGCAACCGAGTGGAAAAAACCTGTCTTCGTAAAGATTGCAGCTGTGCATAATGTGGCTCCGATTGCTGCTGGTATTGCTCGCTCTTCTGCAGATGCGGTAGTAATTGACGGGTTCCGTGGCGGGACCGGAGCAGCTCCCAAGGTCTTCAGGGACCATGTGGGAATTCCGATTGAAGTTGCAATAGCAAGCGTTGATCAGAAACTCAGGGACCAGGGCGTAAGAAACGAGATCTCGGTTATTGCAAGTGGCGGGATAAGAAGCAGTGCAGACCTTGCAAAATCAATTGCACTCGGAGCAGATGCTGTCTATATTGGTACTGCTGCCCTTGTTGCTCTGGGCTGCAGGGTCTGCGGTAACTGTTACAGAAACCTCTGCCCATGGGGTATTGCCACACAAGAGCCGAACTTAACGAACAGGCTTGACCCTGAGAGAGGAGCAGTTCAGGTTTCAAACCTGATCAAGGGCTGGACTCTCGAACTCAGCGAACTTATGGGCGCTGCAGGCATCAACAGTATTGAAAGCCTGCGTGGTAATAGAGATCGCCTGCGTGGATATATGCTGGATGAAGGAATGCTTAAAATCCTGGACGTACTGCCAGCGGGGGCCTGATTGAGATGAAGACGGTAAGAATTGATGCCAGAGGTATGCATTACACTCCCCTGAACCAGAAAGTCAGAGCTGCAGTTGTGGACGGAGCAGAGGAAATCATACTCGATAACGTGCTCGGACAGCGCTTCATAGGTGATGGGTTAAGAGGCAACGTCCGAATAATAATTAATGGAGTTCCTGGCGGAGATCTGGGGATGTTCATGAGCGGGCCGATCTGTATTATACATGGGAACGCCGAACATGCTCCTGGCAACACAATGGACAGCGGTATGCTTGTGATTCATGGAAGCGCAGGAGATGCAGTTGCTCATAGCATGCGAGGAGGAAAAGTCTTTATAAAGAATAATATTGGCTACCGGGGCGGCATCCACATGAAACAGTACGAAGTGGAAGCCAGACCTATACTTGTCGTAGGAGGGACAGCACATTCCTTCCTTGGAGAGTATATGGCAGGTGGCCTTGTACTCGTACTCGGTATCGGTAAAGACAAAGCGATGACAGACAGGGGCATAGGAAGCGGAATCCACGGTGGAGAAATTATCATCCGTGGGGAAGTGGATGATTATCTGCTTGGAGTAGGAGCCAAGAAATTCAAGTTTACCGAAAGCGATCTTGAGCGCATTGCCCCGATTATAAAGAGCTTCTGCGAGCAGTTCGGGTATGATCCCGCAGAGTTCCTGAACACTAACTACACAAAGATCGGACCTGCAAGCAGCCGGCCTTTCGCAAGCAAATATGTCTGGGAGTGATGAGAGATGGCAGAACAGAAACCAATTAGCAAAAATTACCTTGATCTCAAATCAAAAGTCTGGGACGAAGGCCTTTGCTCAGGCTGCGGGGCCTGCATTGCAGTCTGCCCTGCTGATTCCCTGTACTTCGAAACAGGCGGCGATTCCACACACCCGAAGAGCAATAACTATTGCAAAGCCGCTGTTGACGGTGTCCCCTGCGGAGCCTGTTACGAGGTTTGCCCGAGGCTTGATGAACAACCCTCAAGCCTGCTCGGAGACTACCTGGAAATCACTGCCGGAAGAGCCGAGTTTGACATCCCGAGAAAGCAGAGCGGAGGAGCAGTCACAGCAATCCTTGCAAACGCCCTTGATACAGGCCTTGTAGACGCTGTGGTTACGGTTACGGAAGATCCCTGGACCCTCAAGCCGCACTCCATGGTAATAACCAGGAGTGAAGCCCTTATCGGCCAGGCAGGAAGCCGTTATAACTGGTGGGTTCCTCTTGTTTCTTCCCTCAAGGAAGCGGTCGTAAACAGGAAGTACAGGAACATTGCAGTTGTTGGAGTTCCCTGTGTCGTCCAGGCAGTCCGCAAAATGCTTGAAACCGATCACCAGCTTGTACGCCCATACAAGAATTCCATTCGTTTCGTCTTCGGGCTTTTCTGCACGGAAAGTTTCGATTACGAAAAACTTATCGCAGGCAAGCTGAAAAGCGAGTACGCCCTCGAACCTATGAAGGTATGCCGCATTGACGTCAAAGGCAAGCTCGAAATCACCCTAAATGACGGGACGCAGTATGTAATTCCCCTTACCGAACTTGAGGACACTGTCCGTCCAGGCTGCGGTGTCTGTACGGACTTTACCGCCCTTAAAGCCGATATTTCGGCAGGCGCTGTGGGAAGCCCGGATGGCTACACCACCCTTGTAGTCCGCACTCTTGTAGGACAGCATCTTCTTGACAGTGCAGTTGCCAACAAGAAACTGAGCGTCGGCGGTGAAGTCAGCCTCGGCATAATTGAAAAGCTTGCAAAGAAAAAGCTTGCAAGAAAACAGGAATAAAACGAACTTAAAAAATTTCAAGTAAATTTTAGATGGAGTAATCTCCATCTTTTAATTCTTATTTATGTTGTTTACTTCTTCTTTTACTTATTCGCTTTTTTATTTCGTTTTACTTTTTTACTTTGTATTCCGAACTTGCTTCTTGTCTTAGAACCTAATCTTGTTGCTCAAAATATAGGGATTAAGCCCGGATTGTCGCCGGTAATGCATTCTCCACCTTTAGCAGTTACTATAAAGGTATTTTCAATTCCTACCATCCCGATATTTTCGATTCCTTTTTTGGGTTCGAGAGCAAATACCATTCCTTCCTGAATAGGATCATCAAAGCCTTCTGCAATTACAGGCGTTTCATCGAATTGTAACCCAACCCCGTGACCAATGAATTTTACTTTACGTTCCCCAAAGCCCATAAAATTTTGAAGAAATTCCTCATCTAGATTACTCATTATGGTGTTGTATATTTCAGAAGGGATAGCGCCTGGTTTTAACATTTCTGCAGCTTCATTTTGTATATCCACGCATTTATTGTGAATATCTATGGCATGTTGGGGAAGGAAAGCGCCAAACATGTATGTTGTTGTCTTGTCTGTATTATAACCTTCAACTCCACATCCGGCATCAATGAATACCAGATCTCCCTTTCGCAGCTTCCTGTCACGGCTTCCGATGAGAGGTACTGCAGGGCTCATCCCATAACTTCCTCCAGGTCCATCAAAATAAGTTGGATAAATGGAGCTTTCTCCAAAGCAGACATTTCCCAGGAACATCTCTACCTCAAACATTCTAAAACGGCTTATTCCGTCGTGCCCTTCCTCCACCACAGCCGAGAAAAGTTCTGTCGCCAGATCTACTTCACTCATTCCTTCCCTTAACGTCTCAGGCACAATGTCTTCCATCAAATGTCGATCAATCTTGCCAGCTTCTCTAGTCAAAAGCAGTTCATACTCACTTTTTACTGCTCTGACAGCACAAATTTGAGCATCAACAGATTTAACATTCTTAAAAGGGAAGTATTTTTGAAATCTCTTGAATAAGGCCAGAGAGACTACTTCAGTCTCCAGATAAACCGAATCCGGAAGCTCGCATATACTCCTTGAAGCATCACGGAAACTGTTCATAGACTCTATCCTGGAAAATAAGGATTCGTCCAGGGCTCTTTCATAGCTGCGCCGTACCCAGAATGTTGCCTCTCCGTGTTTAGGGATAATTAACATTCCGTCCTGCATCGTACCCGTAAAATAA
>CAZSVY010000297.1:0-12245 GCA_964610495.1 uncultured Methanosarcinales archaeon | reverse complement strand
TTATTCTGGAGATACTGGCGGATTAAAGTTACTACGCCAGTAGTGACCGGAGCCGCCATGCTTGTCCCTCCCATGAACATATAGAAATCCCGGCGCGCATCCCCTGCTGGCAGCAATCCCCAACCTTTTCCGCTCGCGACGCTTGAGCGTACTGACAGGATATTGGTGCCCGGAGCAACTACATCGGGTTTGATCCTGCCGTCGTCAGTAGGCCCGCGGCTGCTGAACGCAGCCATTCCATCCGGATTATCGGATACGTGATCCGTGCGGATTGGCGGGACTGGAAAATCGGCCAGCCACCTGCCTGTCCCGTAAGGAACATCAGCCCCTGGGGCTGGAACAGAGCCGTGCGGGCGGAAATTTTCGGAAGCGCCGACAGTAATGCAATTCTTGGCAGTTGCCTGCACCGAAAGAGAATCAACGTCAATCATTCCGTTGCTACCGCTGTCTTTTCCCTCGTTACCTGCAGCAAACAAAATTACTGCATCCTTATGTATCCAGATGAAGCCGTCGATAGCCTGGGTATCTGAAGTATACTGACCATAGATCAGGTTTCCTGACGCATCGGTATTACCACCCCAGCTATTGTTGAAGATTCTTGCACCATCGTCATAGGACTGCTGGAAAAGGGCATTGAGATCGTCCGGGATACCAAGGAGATAATACCCATCCGGGAGATCGGTCTGGAAAGGACGTTTGAAATTACAAAATTGCTCTACGGCCTGAAACACTAATCCGGCTTTGAACGCCATTCCGCGGAAGCTGCCATTTGACCGTGCACCGCTGCCCAGCACCGATCCGGCAACATGGGTTCCGTGACCGCTATCAAGGTCTGCAACGCCGTCGTCCCAGGTAGTGTTGTCAAGGAAAGGATGAAGCCCCGGAGGAATCGCCCAGCTGTGAGTAGCAACTATCCTGCCTTTGAAATCTTCGTGCATTGAGACATCGTTAACTCCGGTGTCCAGGCCGGTGTCAATTACACAAACAATCTGTCCTTCACCATCGAGTCCGTAGTTGTTCCAGACAGGAGGAACCCCAACTATACTGGCGGCAATGTCATTGAAAAGTTTTGGCACAGCAAACGGCTCAATCCACTGCACGCTTGGCAGTCCTGCCAATACCTCAATTCTGGAAGCGTCCAGAGATATGCGAAGAACTCCTTTTTCGGCCGAGATAACGGTACCCCCAAGGCGCTCGACCTCCTGCCTGACCGCCGCCGTATCATCCTCTTTATGCAGGACTACTTTGATATTGCCCAGTGGACTCGGCCTGTAAGCTTCCACCTTGATCTCTGCGCTGTGCAGGGCAGTCGGGCTGACCTTGCCGCGAATGCCCATAAGCAGCGGACTGATCTTGTATGCAGGCTGGTAAGGACCGACCCAACGCACGAAACCAAGCTCAGAAACCTGGTTCTTTACTTCCGGAGTCATCCGCACCAGAAAGGCATTGTCAGGAACATAATCACCGAGCTTGCCTCCAAGCTCTCGAATCGCGTCACCCCATTCGGACTTAACCGGACCAACAAACTGAACAATCCAGTAGTTCTCCTCAGTCGGACCCATTTCGGCTGCGTGCAAGCTCAATGCTGCTGGCGCGGCAGGAACCTCGACCGCTGGGTCGAACTCGATTGACCGCAATTTGATCGTCTCTCTGCCAGCAAGTGATTCAAGTTGATATCCCTCGCTTGCAAGCTGCTCAGCCTGGGCTTCGTTCACTTCGGCGAGAATACTGCCTGGATAAGTCGCCAGTATACGGGAAACGGAAGCTTCTGCATTGCGCCGTCTCTCCTGCTCGCTTTCGTCAACAAAAATCATAACCTGTTTGGTACTCATTTCGCTTCCTCCTCTCCGCTCTTAACTTCCCGGACTCAATCTCTCGACCCCTGGCAAGTGCCAATAGCACAGGCCTCAAAAGAACAAAACCGGGAAGACCCCCTCAGTATTTCCAGAGCGCCATAAGTAACCTTATTGAAGTAACTCTGTTCTTCTCTAATCACACAGATTATCAGCAGCGCGCTCGTAACGCGTTTGATGGAACCCGTGAAATAGAATATATCGATTTAATAATCGTTTCAATATATATTTTAAACATTTAATATATAATTTCTGGCTTTGGAATTAGTCATTACATTAAGCCAGAATAAAACTATAATTTCCATATTTATAATAAGATTTTGTAGATGATATTTATAATTTTAATTTATATTAAATTCCCTTTTGAGATTAAAGATACCCTATGAGCTTCCATAGAAAGCTATATCTCTTCACGGGCTGGTGCCCGAAAATATAAGCTAAAATATAAATGGACTGCTCTGGCTAGAAAAACGAGAATAATAAGTAAATTTTGCGGAGAAACTCCAGATTAATAAATACCGGATTTAATAATAATAGGGAGGCAGGTTATGAAATTCTGGTTGCTCAAAGCTGCAGGCACCCTGGAAGACGAAGAGCTGATTCTGGAAAACAGCGTGATTACTATAGGATGGGCTGAGTTCCTGGATTTATCTGGTATTAAAAACGAAATGCAGGTAAAGAAAATAATGCTCGAGAAATACCCCGGGATGAAGGAAGAGCGTAGTTCTGCCTGGGCAGGGGAGATCCACGCCTTTATCACAAAAATAAAGAAAGGAGACCTTGTGGCAGTTCCGCTCAAAACCAGGAGCGAGATACTGATCGGAAAGGTTACCGGAGAATACGAATACCGACAGCTCAGCAACTTTATCAGTCATATCAGGAGCGTAAGATGGCTTAAAACACTCCCGAAAGGAGATTTCGAGGAAGAATATGATATCGACCTCAGTTCTCCTGAGACACTCTCCCTTATCGAAGAGCGCCCTGAAAAACTTTCAGGTTTAACTGAAATAAAAACCCTGGGAACCCTTGTTGAAGAACTTAACTTTGCCCTTGAAGACCTTAATTCCCTGAAAGAAAGGCTGCTTGAACTTACATACAGGCTGGCTGGGACTGAAGAGATATCCGAAGTCCGGAAAATCGCAGCCGAGATGGAAAAAATGCTGAAAGAGAAATGAGTTGACAAAAAACCGAAGAAAACTGAAAATAATTACTCCGCAGGAAAAAGAATTAAAAAGAAGTAATAACTGCATACAAAGAGTAATTTGTTTTCAGTTATCCTTCCCGGACGATTTTTTTCCCAGTTCTATCCTTAATGCATTTCTATCTGGTCAATAACCCCTTTTGCTTCCTTAACCATGTAAGCCGCTTCATCAGCTGAAATCCTCTTGCTCTTTTCGATTTTTTCAACGAGATTAATGAAGGATTTAAGCTTGAGGACGGCATCTCCATCCTGGCAATTTTCAAGGAAAACTATCGATTTGTCAAGAGGCTTAATAAGAGATTTTTCTGTCCCCGGATTACATGCGAGGTCATTTTCCACATAATTCTTGAGATCTTTTATTCTGTCAAGAGGTGTTAACTCAGCAATAGAATCAAGAGTAAACATGTAGATATCCTCGTTTCCATTGCGTCCGTCCATCCAGACTATCCTGTCCCCGTAGATAGCTGGATCCCCTTGATGAACTGTTTCATCGCTGGTTATTTGAATTTCCCTGGAAGTAGAGAGGTCATACATGTAGATGTCTGAGTGACCCATTCCAAACATCCACACTATCCTGTCTCCGTAGATATCCGGACCCCACGCATCGTAGCCGATGAAAGTTAGTTCTGAAGTAGAGAGGTCATACATCCAGACTAAATCGCCTGCTCCTTCACTCGTATACACTACCCTATCCCCGTAGATAACAGGACCGTATTCAAGAAAACCTCCACCTCCTGCGATCTGAGTCTCCGTGGAAGTAGAAAGGTCGTACATGTAGATGTCGACAATGTACTCCTCATTTCCATTCCGCTCATCTGTCCAGACTATCCTGTCCCCATAAATAGCAGGTCCGCTCTGGTTTGATTCGTTGGTGGTTATCTGAGTTTCAGTGGAAGCGGAGAGGTCGTACATGTAGATATCCACATTTCCATTCCTGTCATCCGTCCAGACTATCCTGTCTCCATAAATAGCAGGCTCACTCTGGTTCGATTCGTTGGTAGTTATCTGAGTTTCTGTGAAAGCGGAGATATTATACATGTAAACATCGTAGTTACCGTTCCTGTCATCCGTCCAGATTATCCTGTCCCCGTAAATAGCAGGACTGCTCTGGTTCGATTCATTGGTGGTAATCTGTGACTCGGTGGAACTGGAAAGGTCGTACATGTAGATATCCCAGTTCGGTTCGTAAACATAGGCATCATAATATCCATTGCGGTCATCCTGCCATACAATCCGTTCGCCATAGATATCGGGACTCGACTGGCTTGAGTTATTGGTAGTGATCTGAGTTTGCGTACCCTCTATCGCAGGAGGCTTTAACTCACTGTCCCCATAGATCAGGGTACTCCCCTGATCGGATTCACTGGCAGTGATCTGAGTTTCAATGCCCTGTGCCGTATCCGCGGATGCGGTAGCACAGATGAAGGGCAAAAGAAGTAAAGCTATAACTATTGAACACAGCCTGTTTCTAGTTTTCATATGTTATTCACCCAGTACTCTGTAAACTAGTTTTGTTTAATTGCTGGCTGCTAGTTGTGTTTTTCATTCCTTATCAGAATTGAGCAGTCACAATTGTCCATTACATTAAAATTAATATCAACATGCCTATTTTTCAAAAACTAAATTGGTATATAAATATAGGCATATAACCGTTAAGACAATATTAATAAGTATATAATGAAAGGAATATATAACAACCACCGATAAATAAAATAGACAGTGTACACTAAATTTGTTGATACGGTTCTAAAAATTCGAAGATTGAATTTTTATCTTTCTCGTAACTTTTCAGGGGTGAAGTTTTTTATTCTGAAATTATTTAACGTATATAGGAATTTTTAGCATTTCACTCTTCAATAAAATAGCCGGCAGCTTAGATATCAAAAGCTGAGGAAAGTTCAGTTAGATAATGGTTCGAGAGAATGAACATAAATCATGAAAATAGTTTGAGATTGCAGTACATACCGGATCATTAATCGGTAGCAAAAAAATAAAAAAGGCTATATAAAATTTCAGCCTCTACGAAAGTTACCAGAAGCTCAAATTTTACTGTTCAGACTGTCCTCCATTGGTAAAGAACATTGTGTCGCCTTCACTGGAATACAGGATAAGCTGGCCATCCTCAATAGCCGCTGAGTTTACACCTGCTAAGAGTCCCATATATTCAGGATCCATGGAATCAGGGCCACATGCCATAGGTGTTATGGCAGTCGAGTCAATGGTGAGATTGTTTTCTTCCAGAGTATAGCTTCCATTGCCGCTGTTGCATTCGGCTTTGAGATAACATGTGCCGTCAGAGAAGAAGGCAAGAGTGTAATTCTCAGGGTTAGGTACCAGAGTATACTTGTCAGAATGCTCGTAACCTTTCCACAACCATTTGATACTGGTAATTTTATCAGCTGAAATAGGTTCAAGCTGCTGGGAAATATCTTCAGAAGATTCAGACTGAGGGGAGGCACCTCCGGAAATTCCAGACTGAGAGGAAGCGTTTCCAGAAGATCCAGACTGAGAGGAAACATTTTCTACAGGTTCTGGCTGTTGGGAAATATTTGCTACAGATTCAGAAGTATTTGCTACAGGTTCAGAGGTATTTGCTACAGACTCAGAAGTATTTGCTACAGGTTCAGTTTGCAGGGAAATATTTTCTACAGGTTTTGAGGAATTTTCTTCCTGTTCGGTACAGCCAAGTGAAAAAGAAACTATGGTTATAATTCCTATAGTAAGGAACAAAACCAGACTTATTGACGTATTTTTCATTTTCATATTATGCCTCATAAACTAACTTGATAATGTAATGAGCTGTTTAAATATATCGGCTCTGTAGAAATCCTCAGTTTAGCGCAATTATTTCTACACTGTTTTTTTATGTTATATACACTATGAGTTTAAACTTTACTTCTTTTACTTGATTACGGAACTTTTTTGCCCTGAGAGGCTGTCTTAAAACTAAAACCATTTAACAACTGAATAATGGCAATGTCAAGTTTAATGACCTGTCCCTTAAAGCATCCGGAAGGATCTGGAACTTGGGCGATGGAGCTGCCTCTACCGATGCGAATCCAATCCACACCTATGCTACTGCAGGGAGATTTACTGCTAGCCTGAGTGTAAGCAATTCAAATGGTACTGATAGCGTAAGCAAGATAATAACTGTCACCGAGAAACCCAATAGAAGCTCTCCAAAAGCAATCTTTACAGCAACACCTCTGGCTGGGCGTGCTCCTCTCACAGTTAATTTCACAGATAAATCTATCAATGCAATTTCAATAAAGTGGGACTCTGGAGACAAGAGTGCAATAAGCACTGAGTCAAAACAAGTCATACGTACAAGATGCAGGCACTTATCTTTTGAAATTAACTGCTATTAACGGCGAAGAGTCAGATGTTGCAACCAGGACAGTAATTGTCTCAAAGCGATGGAGGTAATACAGGGAAGATACAAGATTTGTGTTAGCAAAAAGTAATGTCAGGTAAACCCTGTCATCCTTCTCTTTTTTTCATATGAGCGCTTTTGTCAGTTTCTTTGCAGTCAACCCGGCGGGAACAAAAGCGTATGTGTTGAATTTTCATTAAAAAGGAAGTAAAATCCTCTTCTGGCGGTATCTGATGAAAAAAAGTAACTTAAAAGGTTAATTGGAAAATTGGAGAAAATTAACCTTATAAATTTAATTTTAGCCTAATTTAGCCTATAAGATCATTGAGATCAAGTTCAAACCCGACGACCGCGTATCCGAGAGCAAAATTGCTTATCACCTCAGGATGGAATTCTCCAAAGGCTCCGAGTTTCTTGCCTCTGACATAGACATCAGCCCGCCTGCCTTCGAGAAAAGAAGGGTCTTCGGATTCTTTTACCTCGTAGGAAAGCATCATTTCCCTCATGAGGGCATCTACAATCTCATAGATCTCGGTGAAGTTGGCCTGTGGGTGAATTGAGACGGCAGCTACATGCTGTCCGATTGTTTCGTTGCTTACGATCTCCCCAAACTCGAAGATTTTCTGGGGGAGTTCCCTGTGCTGGTTTAAGGCAAGGATTTCAAGGAGGTTCGGAAGCAGGGTTGTCCTGAGCATTGTCTGGTCTTCGCTGATCGGGTGAAGGACATAGGTAACATCTTCCGTCTTTTGCCTGCGCATGTTTTCGAAATTGATTTTTTCGCTGGTAAGCGTAAAAGGCATCACCTCATAGTACCCGAGGCCTACCATTATCTCGTTTACGGGAGAGCGAAGCCGGGAAATCGGGTGAGACTTTCCTGCGGTATAGGTCTCAGGCATTCTTACTTTGATGTTTTCATACCCGTAGCCTTTGGCAATATCCTCTACAAGGTCGTAATTATGAAGAATATCGGCCCTGTAAGTTGGGACTTTTACCTCGACAGTCTCCTGATCAAGGGCTTTTGCTCCAAAGCGCATTCTCTCAAGCTGTTTAATGATTTCTTCTAAGGAAAGTTCCATGCCGAGAAGGGCTTTTACTTCAGCCTTTGTGAGGAACCTGGTCTTCGGCTCAAGGTCAGGCAGGATTAATTCTCCGCAGTCGGGCCTGACAACCTTTACGAATTCGATCTGCCCGCCCCTTTCCGCAAGGGCGGTGACTACAATGTTCAGGGCGGTGTATACGGCTTCTCCAAGTCCCGTGACATCGATAAAGAGGTCGGTTGTTTGCTCGGTTACGCTTGTAAGTGTCCCGTTAATGATAGGCGGGAAGGACAGCACGTTGTCGTTTGCGTCCAGGATGATAGGGTATTTATCAAAGCCCCTGACAAGATGGGCAAATTTCGTGCCTTTGGGGTGTTTTTCCAGGATTTCGGTCATGCTCATCTTTTCGGTGTAGTCCAGAGGCACGAACTCGAAACTCGGGTCGACGGCCATATACCTGAAAGGCGGCTGAACGTTTGAAAGGTCGTGCACGCCTATAGACACTTTTTTCCTGTTTCTTCCAAGTCCCCAGTGCAGGTCTTCCTGAAGGTCCATAAGAGATTTTATGGAAGAGGATGTGAATTTTATGCCTCTTACAACCGCACACCCGAGAAAAGGCCTGATTCTCAGGATATCCTCGCTGACCGAGATCGAGACCTTAGACGGCTTTACCTCATATTCGGACAGCCCGGTCTCAAGGTCCAGGAAACCCCGCAGTGCCCTGGCTGCCCCTTCCACACTATAAAGGTCAGGCCTGTCAGGGAAGAACTCGATATCGATATACTCGTCTTCTATTCTTTCGATATCGGCCCCTATCATGGGCACCCTTTTTATGATGGTTTCCTTATCGGTTCCTGTGAGTTTCTCGAGGTCGTCATACTGCAAGGTAATTACTGGCATTGGGAATTCATCTCGTCTTTTACTCGCTAACTTAACCCCAAACATACTCAACTTTAGATTTAATGTTTTTGTTTGAGGAGGTGTGAAGAACTTCATCACAGACCTGGAGCTGTGGTACAGGAGACAAAGTATTGTTATCGATAGAGGTTCAGACCAGGCTCGGAGAAAGCCCAATGGGGCCGTTAAGACCTGGGAGCAGGCTCATCTATTGGGACGTGCTTAGATCATAGTCTTTGAAAAAATGAACCCTAAGTGATTTTTTATAAACTGACTAAATAAATATCTTAATTTAAAGAGCTTTATAATGATCCGATTAAAAAGAAAAAATTTAAAACAATTCGCAAAATTTAGATAGGCGCACTAGATTTCAAAAAGTAAATACTGCATAGCAAAGGAAGAAAGATAATGGAAAAAGGCGAAAAGTCTTATTCAATTTATTTAGCTTCAATGACCGTTCTATTATTTTTAATCATCTCTCCATTTACTGTATCTGTAACTATTGCACAGGGTGCTTCGTCCGAGCCGGTGTATGCATATATTACAAATTACCAGGACAATACTGTTTCTGTAATTGACACAGCAACCAGCACTGTTACAGCCACGGTGCCTGCAGGAGAGGGTCCTGTAGGTGCTGCAATTACTCCGGATGGAACAAAAGTATACGTGACGAACAAAAATAGCAATAATGTCTCTGTGATTGATACAGCCACAAACAAAGTTACAGCTTCTGTAGATGTCGGAAGTAACCCTGTAGGAGTCGCATTCAATCCCGCAAAAACAAAGGTATATGTAGCTAATTCAGGTAGCGATACCGTTTCCTCAATTGACACAGTCACGAATGAAGTTGAAGCCACAGTGGATGTCGGAAAATATCCTGGAGGAATTGCGGTAACCCCTGATGGGGAACAGGTATATGTGACGAACTACGGTAGCTATACTACTTCTGTAATTGACACTTCAAACAACAAAGTTACGTATACTGTGCCTGTAGGAATCGAGCCTGAGGAAGTTGCCGTCAACCCGAAGGAAACAAAAGCTTATGTGGCGAACCGCGGCAGCAACTCTGTCTCTATAATTGACACCTCAAACAAAATAGTCATAGACACTGTGCCTATAGGAAAACTTCCCTACGGAGTTGCAGTCAGTCCAGATGGATCAAACGTATACGTGACGAACAGGGAAGACAATAATGTCTCTGTGATTAATACGACCACTAACACCGTTTCAGACAGTGTGCCTGTAGGAAAACTTCCCTACGGAGTGTCAGTTGACCCTGAGGGAACAAAGGTGTATGTGGCGAACTCTGAGAGCAATACTGTTTCTGTAATTGACGCAACCACCAACAAAGTTATACAAACAGTGCCTGTAGGAAGTAAACCAACGGCTACCGGGCAGTTTATAGGTTCTCCGTCAGTACCCGAGGAAAATAGTGCTGTAGAAACCACGACTGATCCAGTTCAAGAACAGTCTTCCACAGACGAGGAACAGCCTATCAAGACTCAGAAAACAATATGGGATAACCAAATCTTTAGCGGTATTTTTGTTGGAGTAGCTGTAGGCATTATACTGTATATACTACGCGTGAATTAATTAGTGAGAATTCAACCTATAACCCGAATTGCATAACGTTCAAAAGTAAGATAGGACCGAAAGGCGATTAGTTTTTGGTTGTCACTTTTTTCTGTAGATCTCAATTTGTTAACCTCTTTTTTTAGAAATTTGGTGTTTTCAGTACTAAAGGAGCCAATGATAAAGAACGAAAAAAATGCAGTGAAATAAAGGCTATAGGTAACGTTTTTATGTTCGTCTATGTGTTTCTCAGGGTTTTTTGCGTTTAATAAGCTGGTCGGTCTTGCCATAACTACGGAATGGGCGAATTAATAAGCGATTTTTATAAAAAAGAGATAATAAAAGTTATATTGTAAATCTTGCAGGTCTGACGTGCATATCTTAGCCATTAAGGCCTATAGCTGTCAGGCCTTTGTAACCTGCATATCCTTGTAACACGTGTTATGACACTTTGATTCGAAAGCGATGTTGCTTTGGGCTTTTCGTTGAGGTAAACAGCATGAAACGAGCCTGAAAAAATAGGAACAGCAACGTTATAGATAAACGAAGCTATTTTTAGTGGTTATTTATATGCAGGACTTACGCGGTTGAGCGGAAAAATCAATAGCATTCGAACCTGGGACTTTATAAATTTTAGCTTCAACTATAATGTTTATAATGTTTGATTTTATATATAAAGTGATAAACTTCTGTTGACAAAAACTAGGAGTGAAATCGATCAACAGGGAATAAAATTGTTTTTAGAGACTAAGTTTGAGGAGGAGGTGAACCGTTTATGGGTGTATCTGCTAAAGGAGAAAGATACCGCTGTGAGATATACGGCAACGAAGTTGTCGTAGAAAAAGTAGGAGGCGGAACTCTTGTTTGTTGTGGGGAAGAGATGACTCCTGTAAATTAAGAATAAATGTACCCGCAAAACCCTGACTATAAAGGATACAAGTATATGCAGGTATTTTAGGCCCGAAAATGCTCGGACAAAGAAATGACTTTATGAATGGAGGAAAACCAATGAAATGCTATGAATGTGCCAGAGAAGGTAAAGATACAGACGCCGTTGGGATTTGTATTGTATGTGGGAGAGGAGTTTGTAAGGAGCACCTTCTCCATGAGGAAACCCCTGTGTGGGAAGGAAACTATCCAATAGAGCTGAAACCCGATGTTGAACATATCAAAAGAATTGTCTGCCTTCCCTGCCATGATGCACTTAAGGAGAACTGCCTGTTTAGTGAGGTTTGCTGAGGTGGTCAAAAATGTTAAAATGTTACGATTGTGCTGAGAAGAACGAAGTCAGTGAAGCAGCAGGTATTTGCATTGTCTGTGGAAAAGGCCTCTGCATGGAGCATATTCATCAGGTAGAATTCCCCATGAAAGGAGGATATCCACTGCCCCATGTGACACTGAAGAAAGATCTTCCCAGGATGATGTGCCGTGAGTGCATTGACTCTATTCTTGGAGAGGACTTCTGCGTTTAAATCCAAAAAGTCATTGAAGAATACTCCAATTTGTATAACCCGTGAATTTAGCAGTTGACGCTTGAATATTAACTGGAAATCATTAATATTGGTACTCGTTCTGTAATGGCAGGTGACCCGATTTGGAAGAACATAAAAAAGTCGTGGAGAGCATAGAAAAGAAAATGGGATTCAAGCCCCATATCCTGGAAACTCTTGAGGAACTCGACTCTGAATTTCTTGGAAAGTACAGGCGTTGTGATGGAAAACTATTATCTGATGGAGCTCTGCCCGCAAAAACAAAAATTCTCATGGCTCTTGCAGTTGTGGCATCCAAACAGTGTGAAGCCTGTACGGTAGCGCAGATGAAAAGCGCTCTTAATCATGGAGTGACTAAAGAAGAAATCATGGAAGCCATGGATGTTATCTTTATTACTTCAGGAGCCCCGGCTGTTGCTGCTTGCAGAGATGCACTGAAGTTATTGAAGTAAAATATTTAAAAAGGCGATTTCTTCAATTTATTTTTTTGTGTGGAATTATACTTTCCATCTGGCTCGTTTAGCCAGCCTGTTTATCGGTTGCAGTTCGAAGAAATAGAAGAGTTGAATTTGTTGGAAAGTTTTATAGGCGCCCTTCTGGAATCGTCGTGACGGTCTTACCCGCTTCCATGCATATTATTTCAATCCACACACCAGCGAAGGGTGCGACCTTGTGGCAGTGTATGCCTGGGACTTGTGGGATATATTTCAATCCACACACCCGCAGTCCAGCTCAATTGTCGCCTCAGTGCGGCGACAATTTCCTCGTCCGGGAATACTTCAGCAAATTGGATCATTCGATGCAGGTTTTTCACTGAGAATC
>CAZSVY010000296.1:0-21986 GCA_964610495.1 uncultured Methanosarcinales archaeon | reverse complement strand
ATCTTACTGTTTGCAAGATGATTTCTCCTGCAAAGTGTTTCCATTTAAAGGAATTTACTGGCATACCATACAAGTGTACTCCTAAATTCCTGTTTATTTCATAGTATCCTTCTCATAATTTTTTTGCAACGGAACCTTCATTTTTCAGTTTAATAAATCGATTTTTAGGAAACAATTATATAGTTAGTTTTTGTCGTTGTATTTGTTCCAAATCCGTTCTTGACTGTTAAACTAACTGTGTAAGTTACTTTTTTAGTGTATTTATGTGATGGGCTTTGAGCTGTTGAAGTGCT
Source organism: uncultured Methanosarcinales archaeon (assembly GCA_964610495.1). Classification (GTDB taxonomy): domain Archaea; phylum Halobacteriota; class Methanosarcinia; order Methanosarcinales; family Methanosarcinaceae; genus Methanosarcina. Next base: position 21,693 of record CAZSVY010000296.1, on the reverse strand, counting down.
TCCATCTCCAAAGTCCCATTTCCAAGAAGTAGGCGTACCTGTACTAGTGTCAGTAAAACTTACAGTAAGAGGGTGTTTTCCAGAAGTTGGAGTTGCAGTGAAGTCAGCAATTGGGACTTGAGGAACTATTACATTGATTTGAACATCTGCTGATGCAGTATTGTAGTTTGCAGTATCAGTAGGTGTGAAATCAACATGTAATGGCTGTGTGCCCACATTCAGTATAGTTCCTGCTAGTGGAGTATAGGCATAGGTTCCAGAAACTGGAGCTAATGCATTCAACTGAGTGCTGCTTAATGGTGTTCCATAGACTATGTCAGCAGGATTACTCCAGGCAACTATAGGGTCTGCTTTATTGACATTGATTGCAACATCCTGTGAAGCTGTATTGTAGTTTGCAGTATCAGTAGGTGTGAAATCAACATGCAGTGTCTGTGTACCTGCATTCAGTATAGTTCCTGAAGCCGGAGTATAGGTAAAGGTTCCAGGTACCGAAGCAGATGCACTTAATTGAGTGCTGCTTAATGGTGTTCCATAGACTATGTCAGCAGGGTTACTCCAGGTAATTGTAGGAGTGTTTTTTTCTTTTGATTCCGACTCGAAATGAACCCCTACGAAATCAAACCATACATCTTTATTTTTACTGGCTGCATTCCCGTTTGCTGAGAATCTTACTGTGAGTTTATCAAGTTTTGCAACAGTATTCACGTAACTCGTAATGTCGTAGGTATCCGGATCTTTTTGTTTGGGACCTTTAATACTCGCAACATCAATCCAGTCGGAGCCTCCAACATTGATCTCGAGCTTCATATCCTTCTGACTGTTGTCGTGAGAACTATACACCACTTTTAAAAGAACTGTTGTTAACGGGTCTTTAATATTAAATTCGCATTGTTCTATCCCAAAATTGAATATTTCATAAGATTCGAAGCCTTTTTCCATATGACAATCTGTTACAAGCCCATCACCGATACAGCCAACCAGTTCTGTAGGCAGGAATGTTTCGTTGTTATTTCCTGATTTATCACATACACTCCCGTATGGATAAGGAGTAATCCATTCAGGACGTTCCCAGGAAATACTCTGAAGCACTGTTTTCTGGATCACCTGCTCGGACGGTGTGTGCACAACGAACATGTCTATATCAACACCGCTCTTGATTTTTTTATCATTAATTACTATGCAATCCCCGAGCGTTAAAACATCATCGTCGAGTTCAGTGCCGTCTGGATCTTTAAAGTCGGACTTGCTGAACTCTTCCTTCTGCCCGTCGGCGAATAAGAGTATTACTTTGATAGCTGACAGGTCAATAGCTTCTCCCCCAATGTGGAAGATCTGTATGGTATCGTCACCTATATTGATATTTTCTTGCAGGTCGGTATGTGGCATACGCTGAGAATTTTCAATTGCTAGTTCGGAAAATACGGTAAGCGCTATTGTAGAAAAGGCTATAATGACTATAGATATCATAAGCAATTGGCCATATACTTCTGAAACTGCCTTGCAGTCCTCTCCAAGTGCCCTGTGTTTTTTACCCTCCACGACGAGTCCCCTTCTAAAAACTTATTGCTTAACTCTTTAAAATTATTACTAATTGGATATTAACCTGACTGTCTGAGGAAGTTATTAATCTTTAAACCGATAGTCAGGTTAATTTTCTGTAACTCACAAATCTCAAGAGGTCTCCGGGACGTAAAATCCACATAAAGTAAATTGAATCGTGAGCGATTGATGTTGAGTTTGCATTTAAAGTAAATTTCAGCAATGTCACTAAATTAAAAAAGCAGCTTGTAACTGCGTCTGTTACTAAAATATTCTCCTCTATCATAACAATCAAGAACAATCTCAAAAATAGATAACCAGGGTAAAAAATTAATGAATGTATTGTAACAAAAAATAAGTCACAGATTTATATAGCCTTTTTTCAAGAAACAAGTGCCTTGAGCCCGGCAACTGCATTTACCAGTATATCTACTTCTTCTTCTGTATTATATAGTGCAAAAGAAGCTCTTACGGTGCTGTCCACTTTCAGGAAGCGAGTAATCGGAATTGCACAGTGATGCCCGCTCCTGACACAGATTTTTCTGGTCTGGTCAAGAATCAGGGCAACATCATGGGCATGAAGTCCTCTTACGTTGAAAGGTACTATTCCTGCCCTGTCCTCAGGCCCGTAGACCTCTACATGCTCGAGTTCTGAGAGCCTTTTTGCAGTTTCCCCGGATAATTTTATTTCATGCGCCTCAATTTCCGAAACCCCTATTTTTTCCACATATTCGACGGCTTTTCCTAAGGCTATGACTCCCGGAATGTTTGGAGTGCCGGCTTCAAAACAGGCAGGAGAAGGTTCCAGCACGTAAGTATATCCTTCAACATCCGAAACCGTACCTCCTCCCACCGAGGCACTCTCGAGCGCATCCGGTTCTTTGATATAAAGTACGCCAGTGCCCTGCGGTCCAAGCAGACCCTTATGTCCGGCAGTTGCAAAAAAGTCACAGTCCAGATCTTTAAGGCTGACCGGCATATGTCCTGCGGATTGGGCCCCGTCGATCAGGACTTTTATTCCGTATCTGTGGGAAAGTTTTGTGATATTTTTTACATCCTGGATGGAACCGAAGACGTTTGAAACCTGAGTTACGGCAACCAGTCTGGTTTTCTCAGTAAAGGCTTTCTCTATCGAAGAAATATCGATTTTGCCCTCACTGTCCGGACTTACAACTGTTACGTTTACCCCTTTTTTCTGCAGGCGCAGCCAGGGCAGGAGATTCGAATGGTGTTCGAGCAGGGTGGTAACAATATGGTCTCCAGCCTCCCAGGGATAACTGTTTGCAATAAGGTTGATTCCCTCAGTGGTATTTTTCATAAAAACGGTCTTTGAAGGCTCCACATTCAGAAAATGCGCAACTGTCTCCCTCGCATCTTCGTAACGATTTGTAGCTTCCCTGGCCAGACGGTGTGCTCCTCTTCCGTGGTTGCCAGCATACCTGTAAAAGTACTCGACCATAGCTTCAACTGCAGGTATCGGGGTCTGAGTAGTTGCCGTGCTGTCAAGGTACACGACTTCTTTTAAAACAGGGAAATCTTCACGGACCGCATATACATCGTACATGCTTCTTTTTTAGGATCGAGAAATAAAAAAAGGTTGTGCAGGTTATTTACCCTGCATTCCGCCTATAATAAAGCGGTAAAGGTCTAATTCGTCTGAGTCCAGGTTGTCAGTACAGCCTTTCACAACAGCATGATAACCGCTTTCCTGGTGCTTGCGTCTATATTCGTTTCTTTTTTTGTGTTCTTGCTTTAATTCACTCATAGTTTTCCTCCTGTCTCTTCAAGGCTTGCGCTTACATGCGGGTCAGATTTAGTCCTTCTCTATGCGAGATCCCTGCAATCAGAGTCTAAGTTCCCAGCCTTTTCGGATGCGGCAGTTGAGTGCAGGTTAGAATTCCCGGCCCCTCACAGGAATTTCAATTAAAGTCATTCTCTAAATTCCTGAGGACAAATTCCTGCATTAAGGTTAGAACCTTCAATCTTTCTGGATCAAAACCTGAAAGCAGGTCAGAATTCTATTTCCTTTGGGCTAAAAAAACCCCACAAACAGCGCAACAAGCGTTGTTCTTACCCACAACAAATAATAATTGTCAATCGTAATATATATTGATTCCGGAATTTCTTTTAAATTAACTTGAAATTTTTTTAATTAAGCCAAATTTTTTGAGCGAATGATTGGAAAGACTCCCCAGTTTCCAATTTCAGGAATTTATGCCAGAAGTTTACTTTTTAGCTTCGGAGTTCGCCATAAGTCCTGAAAGATGGGCAGGAATCGCCCCTATTGCAGTACAGGTCTCAAGAGAAAGCCCTTTGCAGGTAATGTCAAGATGATACTTTCCTCTCTCGAAAAGCTCTTTTGGAAGCCCTTTGTGCCCGAGCCCTACGAGAAATAAAAATGAGCGATTTCGAAGGGCTTCCTCGGCGATTTTTACGGGCGTAACCTGTCTTTTCGGGTCAGGTTTTGAGGTAGTAATTACGATTTCTCCAAACTGGGAGGGGAACCCTTTCTTCGGAAGATCGGATACTGACAGGTGGTTTTTTTCATAAAGGACTTTGAGATAGCTCCCTGATTCCCCGATTGTAGTTTTCTCCATCACATAAGCCACCAGTTCCTCTGCGGTCATCTTAAAAGGAAAATCGTAAAGGGCAAGGTGGAACCCAAAAGCGTGGCAGATTGGAGCAGCTCTTGCAATTGCACGGTAGTGAGCGTCGAGAACTTTGATCTTATCATAAGTGTTTACTATTCCAAGGGTAAGCATAAGTTGCCTCATTGTGCTTTTGCGTAAATAAGGTTTTGTCTACCAATTTTGTTAAAGACCTTTTTTATCTCGATTTTCAGAACCATGAGATACGGGGCTTTTGATCTGAAGATTTTGCCACTTGACTGAATCCGGAAGACGAAATCTAAGATCAAAATCTAAGATTGAAATTTAGCAATTGTAAGAATATTTCATCGCGTACTGTGTACATTTCTCAAAATGCTCACACTTTTTACAATCTTCCCAGAGCAGTAACTTTTCGGAACTCTCAATTTTTGCGAAATTAAGTTTTTCAAAAAAGTGAGGCGCAGTCGTCCTGACATACAAATCACGGGCTGGCTCATCAATTGTTGTCAGGAGATACTTAACAAGTCTGGTTCCGATTCCTTTGCCCCGAAAATTCGGATGGACAGCAATAGAGTGAATTTCAAGAAACTCCTTACCCTGGAATTCGGACTTTATGAGTGAAACGCATCCTCTAATCTGCCCATCGATTTCGGCCAGAACGAAATCTTCGGCTTCGAGTCCTTCCATATCGAGGAAGTAAGTTGAGAGGAGCCTCTGGATTGCTTGCAGGTCTGGTTTCCCGGCTTTTCGAATCAAAATTTCGGTCATGTTTTTTCAATAAAGAGTTTAATAATTGTTTTTTCTACGAATCTTCCCAACATCCTCTTATCTTTTCCCCGAGGGTCTTTCTCAAGGTATTCTTATCTCTTTTTCCCGGATGTAAGGTTCGTCCATGCTTCCGCTCCGGAAACCCTCAAGGTCAAGGGTTACGTAGTCAAAACCCAGGGATTTCAAATGTCGCGAGATTTTCTCTTTTTTCCGTAGAGCATTTTCCAGTTCCCCCTCAATTACTTCTATCCGGGCGAGATTTTCATGCATCCTGACCCTGAACTGGGTAAACCCCAGGGAAAAGAGAAATTCTTCGGCTTTTTCGATTTTCTGGAGAGCCTCGACAGTAATTGGCTGTCCGTAAGGAATGCGTGTTGCAAGGCAGGCTGCAGACGGCCTGCTGGCTGCAGAAAGGAAAAGCTCCGAAGCAATCTCCCTTATTTCTTCTTTTGTCACATCAAATTCCACGAAAGGAGAAAAGACCTTTTCTCCGGCTTCCTGCACTGCCCTGTATCCCGGACGGTTTTCCCCAGATATTTCGGAGGAGTTTGTGCCCTCAAGTACAACATTATATTCCGCTTTTTCTGCGAAATCCAGCAGGGTTTCAAGCAGGGCTTTTTTACAGAAATAGCACCTGTTTAATGTATTTGCGGAAAAATAAGGAAGGCTCAGCTGGGAAAAGGGGAGAATTCGGTGTTGAATTCCGATCTCACAGGCTGTCTGAACAGCCATTTCCAGCTGTTTCCCTGGAAAGAGTGGAGAGTCTATAGTTACCGCAAGGGCCTTTTCCCCAAGTACCTCAAAAGCAATGGCTGCAAGAGTGGTACTGTCCACACCTCCTGAAAACGCAACGACCGCACTTTCTCTGGCTTTTATAGCCTCCTTTATCAGTTCTATCTTCTCAGTGGCCATTAGTAACGGATTTTTAGCTAATAAGATATATGTATTTGCCAGCCCTATAGTCAGCTACTTAAAGCAGTTGAAAAAAAGATCAATGTGTCTGTACTTAATAGACGCTATTGCCGGGTTTTAGAATATTCCCAAAATCGCAGCATTTCGAAATCGTTTTAATATTTCTATTACCGGAGTCCTGTTTCGTATCAGAGCTTTATTTACCATACTAAGTCAGAATAAAAAGCAAATTTGCCTTGACGGCATAATTCTCATTCAAATTATAAAGACGGAGACCTTACATGGCATTATTCGGAACTAATGGTATACGTGGTATCGCCAATGAATATATAAACCCAGAACTTGCAGTCAATTTAGCCAGGAGCCTTGGTACATATATGGGTTCGAAAGGCACGGTTGCTATAGGCTGTGATACCCGGATTTCAGGCCAGATGCTGAAGTCTGCCGCAATTGCCGGGGCTCTTTCAACAGGTCTGAACGTGATCGATGTGGGATTTGTTCCTACTCCTTCGATTCAGTATTATGTGCGCGACTATGCCGATGCCGGGATCGTTATTACCGCATCTCACAACCCAAGAGAATATAACGGAATCAAGTTAATTGCCGGAGACGGCACGGAATTTCCCAGGGATGGGGAAAAAGAAATTGAAAAAATTTATTTTTCAGGAAAATATTCTATTGTATCCTGGGAAAAGACCGGCAGTTTCAGGACCGATCCCGGAGTCAACGACTACTATATCAGGAATGTTATAAATTCGGTTGATGCCGAAACCATCCGCAGCCGGAGACTAAAGATAGTTGTTGATACTGGCTGCGGAGCAGGTTCGCTCACCCTTCCCTTCCTGCTCAGGGAACTGGGCTGCAATGTGCTGACTCTTGGAGCTCAACCCGATGGGACTTTCCCCTGGCGAAATCCAGAACCCACACCTGATGCTTTAACCGAACTCTCCAAACTTGTAAAGATGACCGGGGCCGATCTCGGAGCGGCTCACGATGGGGACGCGGATAGGATAGTCTTTATGGATGAAAATGGTGAATTTTTAAATGAAGAAGTTCTGCTTGCGATGATGGCAAAATATATGCTTGAACGCGAAAAAGGGCCTGTAGTAACTCCTGTTAGCTCTTCTCAGCGCATGGCCGACGTAGCAAAAGCTGCAGGCGTCGAACTTTACTGGACAGCGGTCGGCTCCATCAACGTCGCCCGGAAAATGATGGAAGTAAATGCGGTTTTCGGAGGCGAGGGCAACGGAGGCCTTATTTTCCCCAAACATCAGTATTGCAGGGATGGAGCAATGGCCTGCGCCAAAATCCTTGAAATCCTGGCTAACGGACACAGGCTTTCCGAACTTTCTAGAAGTGTGCCTGAGTATTTCAACGCAAAAACAAAAATCCCCTCTATAAATACCCTGGACACAATGGAAAGAGTAAAGTACGAAGCTTCAGGCCTTGGGCTTAAAATGGATACTGTCGACGGGATCAAAATCTGGTACGAAGACGGTTGGGTTCTTATCCGCCCCTCGGGCACGGAACCGATTTTCCGAATCTTTGCCGAAGCAAAAAAGCAGGAAAGAGCCAAAGAACTCATGCAGGAAGGCCTGGAAATGGTCATAAGAGCAGAAAAAGCTTCAATCTCCAAATGAATTTTCTTTCAGGTTAACCAGTGAATGGATTCAAAAAGTCATATAGCACAGCAAGATCTTGAAAAAATCTTGATTTTCCTGCCGTAGCTATGGTAAATAAGGAATCCTGACTCACTGGCATACCCATGCTGGAAACAGGAAACTCCGAAAGCAAATAACCTCAAGCTGTCTCAAAAATCAACCCATCTCTACAATTGGAATAAAACATTTCACTGTGGGTTAGTAGGTCTAAATTCCAATAATCACTCATCTCGTAAACTCACGCATTAATTACGCTTTTAAAGACAAATTCAACACATCTAGTTTATTTTTTAAGTGATGATTTTTACTGTGAGGACTACATATAAGGGATTTTAAGAATTGATATTGGATCAGTATTTTAAACTCTTATTTTAAATCATTGTTTTAAATCATTGTTTTAGATCCTTGTTTTAAATCCTCATATTAGTTTTGTATAGTACTATAAATATGTTAATATAAATATTCTATATACGGCGAATGTATTATTTGCCGAAAGTAGGTACTATGGAGGGAGAAAAGGATATGAACAATTTCACAAAAGTGGGGTCGGAGTACAAATGTTTCTCAACGTTTATTCCACCTTATGTTCTCGATAGTATGGCAAAAGCTGGAATTAAAGAAGCAAAGTCGACCATTATTCAGAGCCAGTATTTCCGGGAAAATAGGGCTGAGAATTCTAAAAAGATGGGATTACTTGGAGCTGTTGTGCCAGCAGGCAGAGCATATGTGCAGGTATTTGATTCTCAGAATACACAAGATTTTCAGAAAGAACTAAAGCGTGATCAAGAAAAGAAACCCACACCAACAGGCGATGAAGCCATAGATCTTACTTACGATTACGTTAGCAAGGATCGTGATTGCTTAAAGAATGAATTAAACCGAAATTCCCTAGATAATAATGGCATGGATCTGATATGCAATGTACACTACGGCGAAAATTACGGTAATGCTTTTTGGTACAATGGCCAAATAACTCTTGGTGACGGAGACGGCAAAATCTTCACCAATTTTGCCAAGTCCCTTGATGTAATAGCTCACGAACTAGGTCACGGCATTGTTGAGAATACTGCCAAATTAGTATATCAAGATCAGTCGGGCGCTTTAAATGAACACTTCGCGGATGTATTTGGAACTGTGATTACACAGTGGGTCGAAAATCATGATGCGGAACATGCAGATTGGCTAATCGGTGACGAGATCATGGGGCCTGATTTATACGGTGAAGCACTTCGTTGCATGAGTGAACCGGGAACTGCATATGATAACAAACTTTTAGGCAAGGACCCTCAACCTGCACATATGAAGAATATTTATACTGGTACTGGTGATAACGGTGGTGTGCACATCAACAGCGGCATTATGAACAAGGCTTTTTACCTTACAGCCGTCGAAATAGAAACCAATCAAGCAGTTAGAATCTGGTATAATGCATTGCTGAATCTCTGGCCTACTGCGAATTTCAAGGAAGCCTTCGGGGAGATTGTAAAAGCTGCACAGATTCTTGCAAAAAATAATAGTGTAGACAGAGACGCACCACAAAGAGTAAGAGCAGCTTTTAGGGAAGTCGGGCTATCTTAAATTAGATTAATCAGCATAAACCTTATTAATGTAGAAAATCGGCTCTGTAGAACCTCTTAATTCGTGTAACACTTCAAAATCACAATTTTGTCAGATATGCTACCATATATTAGGGGAAATGCCCCTTTAGCCGATTGATGTAAATTTTAAGGGTACTTCTACAGAGCCATGGGAGCAGATCCGAAAAGGCAAATAGTCACCTTAAATATCCTAGAATCACCATCCTTGATTCTAGTGTCTCGTCAATTCTCAAAGATTTAACGATTCTGATTAGTTGCAATTGATTTTATACGATATTTTGCTGTTTACGCGACACTAGCTTTTTGTACCATTTTTCGGGATAAAAATCTCAGATAGATGATTTTATGCAAGTTACAATTCTTTTCTTCCATCGATGAATATTTTGATTAGTATGCATTAATTTCAGATTAGTAGCAACAAATTATAAATACGTTAATTACTGTATTACTGATGGGACTAAAAACGAAAAATCCTCCCTTATATGAGTATGTCAGTATGAGAGCCTCCTAAGCTCAAAACGTACACATTCTAAGCTGAAAAAGTAGAAAAAACTCGAAGTATTCTTTGATAAAAGGAACAACCGGTAGTACAAGATCAATCGAAAGTGCAAGATCAATCGAAAGTGCAAGACCAGTAAATTGATTTGAAAGATAGAGATTGGGTCAAAAATGAGGAATAAAAGATACTCCAGAAATGTGATACAAACTGGAAAAAAATAGAAAATACGGACCTGAACCCGGATTCAGGTTAATGGGGTTGATAGGAGAAGACAATGGCAGATCAAAAGCAAATAACATGTGCGGAATATCTCGAGAACAGATAACTTGTGCTGAATTGTCTCAGGTAGTTTATTGAATCCAGAACTATGAGGTTTGGTTTCAAAGCCGATGCCGGAACTCCAGATATCGGCTTTCAACCTGATCTCCTTAATTTGACTCTTTTTCAGAGTTTCGGTGTTTCTCCCAGTATCCTGTGAGTTTGCCGCCAAGGGCAAGCTTTCCGAGTTCTCGCCTTACCCGGTCACTCACTTCTGCCGGAACAGCCGATGCATATGGGGTTCCCGGCAGGGGAGTCAGGTAATGAGCCCTTACAGTGCCTCCTTTCTTGCAGATCCAGCGGACAAGGTCAAGGCTTTTTTCCTGGTCTTCTTCAGTTTCGGTAGGAAGGCCGAAGATAAAATCAACCGCAGGAACAATATCATGCTCCAGGCAGCACTCAACTGCTGAAATGCTGTCTCCCACAGTATGCCCTCTTCGAATCTCCTTTAGAACTCGGTCACTGCCGGACTGAGCCCCAAGGCTAAGGGTATCGTTTGCGCAGTATATTCTCACAAGTTCAGCCGACGCGTCGGTCACGAATTCCGGGCGCACTTCGGAGGGAAATGTCCCGAAGAAGATTTTCTTATCAGGCAGTTTGTAAAGTGCAGAAAGCAACTTCTCCACCTTATCAAACCTGGGGTGAATTCCATCACTTCCGTAGCCGAAAGCATTGGAGGCTATAAAGCGAAGGTCATTATAATGCCCTGCATTTTTCACAATGGAATCTATGCTTCTGTGCCTGACTTCTCTTCCGAAAAGCCTGGGAGTCTGGCAGTACTTGCAGCCCCAGGGGCATCCCCTGCTGATTTCAATCGGAGCCCGGAGTTTTTCAGGGTTGAAGCAGGGGTAGGAGTCAAGATCTGCATAGAGCCTTTTCGGAGTTATGACAACCTTACCCGTTTCTGCATCTCTGTATGCAATGCCTGATACTTTTCCCGGATCTTTTCCTTCCTGGATTGCTTTTACAAGTTCCGGAAGGGTTTCCTCTCCCTCGCCGATCACGGCATAATCAAAGCATTCAAGTGTCTCTTCTGGAGCCCCGGATGGGTGAGGGCCTCCAGCGATGAAAATCGAATCCGTGCCTGCATTTTTCACTTCCATGAAAACCTTTGCTGCCTGGCGCGTTGTAAAACTGTAGATCATTATCCCGTTTACAGGTTTGTCTACAAAATCGGCTTCCGGCAGTAAAGGGGAAAGCACTGCAAAGCTGTAAGAGTTTTTCTTGCTGTACCGGAAGTGTATGTCCATTATTTTTCCTCCGTTTTTTAAATCCCGGGACTCGCTCAGGTAATTGGCTTAAAAGGTATCAGAGTAAAGCAGAGAAAGCCCAGGATAAAGGTAATGATCCCTAAAAGGATACGTTTTTTATCCAGTTCTACTTTGTCATGCAGGGGAGACGGATGCCCTGCTGCTGCAAAAACCCAGAGAAGAAGGGCCCAGAAAATCCATATGACTCCGTCTTCCTTCAGCCAGTAAATTACATAAATCCCTATAAGGAACAGGACACGCGGCATAAGAAAAGAAATCTTTTCCGCTTTCTTACCCAGCATGGCCCTGAGGATATGCCCGCCGTCAAGCTGCCCTGCAGGAAGAAGGTTGAGCAGGGTCACGAACATACCTACCCACCCTGCAAAGGCTACCGGATGCAGGTTATCTCCCGTAGCTCCTACAAGGTTCTGAATAAACACGAAAAGGGGAGGCAGCCCGAGATCAAACATCATGGAATCCGGCAGGGGTTTTACTGCAGGCACTTCAAGATTAAGTCCTATGATAGTAACTGCGACTGACATGAGCAGGCCTACCAGTGGCCCTGCAATCCCCACGTCAAAAAGCGCTTTTCGGCTGGGCACAGGCCCTTTGTAGCGGATTACTGCTCCCATAGTGCCGATAAAAGTGGGAAAGGGAATGAAATACGGAAGAGATGCCCTCATCCCATGATACCTGGCCATGGCATAGTGAGCCATCTCATGGGAACCGAGAACCGCCATTATCGCAAGGGTAAAAGATAAACCCCGGAAAAGCTGGAGAGGCTCTTTTTCAAGGTTTACTCCTAACATCCAGGCTCCGCAAATCATGGTTGTAAAAAAGGTCGCTATGAAAAGGACAAGGTTTAACCAGATCTTTTCCTTTGCCTTCTTTTCAGGAGAAACCAGCAGTACATATTCTCCAAGCTCATACTTCAGCGTACATCCGAACCCAAACTGCTGTAAAGGCTCCCAGAGTTCCCCCGTGACATTTTCAGCACCGGTTCTAGGAGTTCCGTAGAAATAAAGGGCTTCCCCGGAGTTCTGGACCTCATACACGTCAAATACCCTGACTATGAAAGGGTATAAGCGCGAAACCGTTTCTTCGGCGTTGAATTTTCCTTTGCCTTTCTTATGGTTTTCCTGGTTCATTTTGGAGTTCCTATCTCCCAGCTTAAGGTTTAATTTTAAGGTTTATCCATTTTCAGCTTTTAGAACTTAAATTATCGTTTTTCGTTTTGCGGATTATTTTTCGGTTTTACTTGTCTTCAGTTTCACTCGTGTTCTGTTTTACCCGTTTCCTGTTTGATAAGTTCAATATACCCTCTGCTTCCGTTAACCAGAACAAGGTCTCCATTATTTAAGACTTCGTAAGGGTTTCTCTCAAGCATATCAACAAGCGGAATCTCGGAAATAATGGCTCCAACCGCGACTATGGGTTCAGTTTCCAGATTTATTATCGCTGCAGGGGCAGCTCCGTTTTTTTTCAGCTGATACATAACATACGAGCCAACCGTAGAGCCTTTTCCGTGGGGAAAAACAAGGACTTTACCCTGAATTGATTTTCCTTCAAGGACGTGATTTTCTTCAATTACGACCCCTGTTTTTGGGTCTACACTGCCAAGGAAGGAAATAGGGTCTCTGGAGAGCAATACTTCCCCTTTTGCACATCCTCTGGAAATTGTCCTGCCTTTAAGTTTAATGGGAACCACCTGCCTTCTTTAAAGTCCCACCGACTGCCTCCTCGATGCATGCCTCCATACTTCCGTATACGGCTTCAGCCCCGCACATTCCTGGCACATAAGCAAGAGCTTTTCCTGAGTTTACCATAACGCAGGAATAACTATTGGTTGCAGGAGAAACTACCATGCAGGTATCACAGACAACTTTAGCTCCACTTTTTTCAATGGTCCTGATATACTCAGGATAGCGTTTTGCAAGTTCCCTTGAGGTAAAAACCCAGAACTCTTTCAAAACGGTTTTTCCTTTCAGGAGTCCGGCTGCTTTTTCAAGTTCCGCTGCCGAGCAGTGAGGGCACCCTATGGTTATTAATTCGGGTTCTTTGCAGGCTTTTCTCAGGCTCTCATAAACCTCGTCAAGTTGCTTTCTCTCAATAGTTATTTTTTCTGCCGGCTCTTCAAAATCCAGCCTGCGAATTTCAGGCGTGACTCCTTCCACATGGTAAAGGGCAACTGCTCCTGAAGCTGCCATCGCAGCTCCGAGCGCTTTTAATTCATCTGCATCCGGAGTAGTCCTGAGATGAAAAACAGGCACTCTGCTTCCTGCAAGTTTGCCAGCTACATAACCGAGTGCTCCGTAGTCCGATCCCTTAAGTGAATATTCTACATCAATTGAGAGCTCAGGCACACGCTTTTCGTCCAGATGAAACCCATAATTTGCGGTTTTTCCGAGAAGTGCCGCAGAAAGGGCTGATGGTCCGCCTTCCCGGTTTGTCCTGGCTCCAAGTACGGAATTTGCATAGGAGACGGCTGACGATTCGCTCCATGCCAGGTGGCCGCCGTAACTGACATTAAAACCCTCAAGGGTATAAGGCGTACATGTGCACTCACACCGAATTCCCAGTTTTTCATACGCCTGGATAATCAATTTTTGCTTTTCCGCAAAATCGGGCGAGATCCTGAGCCTTTCCCAGTCTTCCAGATCCATCCCCGCAGGGTTCAGAATCGCAGGAACCTTAACCCTGCCCTGAAGGTCTGAAATCCATTCAAGGCCTGCATCGCCTATAGTTTTGTAGGAAACTCCTGCTATCTGGGCGCTTTTGATGGGAATGAGTCTATCTGCGCCGTAAATATCTCCAAGGGCTACCAGGATTTCGATAGCCTGCTTTAGAGTCTCCCCAACTTCTCCGTTCAGGATTTGCTCTTCTTCTTTTGTAAGATACATTGAGATTCACCCGGTAGTTGCCAGATGCTTGAAAGCGCTTTTTTGCCAGTGTGTGTCTTCTGTTGAAAATTTCCTACAGACTGGCTTTATTCTGCTTTTATTCTTATTACCTTTATTCTGCCTTTATTTTACCGTTTACCAATCTTTTGCTGGTCCTTTTATTTATTCTTCCGGAATTACTGCCCTTTCAAAATTTTCCTTTTCTACAAGAACCTTTGTTGCATCAATTCCCACTTTTGTGGTCGTTCCGTCAGGAGCTCCTCGCGGGTCCAGGGAACTGCCCCGAACATTAGGTACAATAAGAATATCCATATCCCCTTTTACCCTCGTGGCAATTGCAAACTCAACATCGTTAGGATCAAAAATATTTATATCTTCGTCCACAACCACCACATGTTTAAGGCTTGTATGGGCTGCAAAGGCTGCCATGATGGCGTTTTTCGCATCTCCTTCGGTCTGCTTCTCAATCTGAACGACTGCATGGAGATAACAGCATCCCCCTTCTGTTAACACCACGTTCCTGACAGTAGTAACCTCCCCGACAGCCCTGTAAATTCTTGGCTCGTAAGGAACCCCCATCATCAGGAGATGTTCAGGGCCTGCTGGCAGAATTCCGTGATAAATCGGGTCTTTTCTGTGGATAATTCGGGTGATATGGATAACAGGTTCCTTTCTTACCACATCGTAAGTTCCCGTAATATCCACAAAAGGCCCTTCATCAACCTTTTCTGCGGGATCAATATAGCCTTCAAGCACGATTTCGGCATGAGGAACTTTTACCCCGTTCCCGCACTCAAAAAGTTCCACCGAGGTTCCGCGCAGGGCGGCTGCGTACTCGAATTCTTTTCCTACAGGAACCCTTGTCGAAGTCGCGTAAATGATTGTAGGGTCGCAGCCAAGCACGATTGCAACAGGTAGGGGTTCGCCTTTTTCGGCGGCTTTTTTGTACAGGAGATAGGTATGCCTCGGAGGGACCAGGCGGGCTGCGAGTTTATCTTTTCCTGCAAGCATAAGGCGATGAATGGAGGCGTTAATCGTGCCACCGTATTCAGAAACTACAATTCCCGCAGTTATATAGGGGGCTCCGTCTTTTTCAAAATGCGTAAGGATAGGAAGTTTTGTCAGGTCAACCTGGTCTTCTATGACCTCAAGGGTTGGAGATTCTGACACCAGCCTCACCTCGCCTTCTGGAGAAACTTCCGAAAGCCTTTTTATGATTTCTTCTTTGGGGACTCCAAGCATGGAAGCCAGTTCGTCCCTTGATCCGAGAAGATTCATAATTACTTTCGAACCTGAAATATCATGGAAGAGAACCGGGGCTTTTGCGGATTTTGCAATCCTCGAAGCTTCAAACCTCGGAGAAACGGGCTGCGAAATTTCTACCAGTTTTCCGTTTTCTTTTAACTGGTCGATAAAAGCTCTAAAACTCATGGGTATCTGGATATCAAAAAGCTGTCAGATAATAAAAAGATTGTCCGACAACCTTTTTAAAAAAAAGCTTGACCACAAACTTTTTCAAAAAAAGTTTGATCAAAAACGCCTTGTCGGCGTGATCAACCGGCGCAACGCAAACCTTTTTTGAAAAGGTTTGATCGCGAACTTTTAGAAAAAGTTCGATCAAAACCGGAAAACGGCGAACGCCTGTGATTGAGAAATACTTATAACCCCAAACCCTATCCGGCGTGATCAACCGGCGCAACGGTTGTGATTGAACAAAATCTCATCTTAACATTCATCAAGCATGAAAGCCCTGGGCCTTATGATCCTTTTCTTCTCGTACTGGTCAAAGCAGTGAGCTATCCAGCCTGAGACCCTGCCGATTGCAAAGATAGATGTTGCAAGTTGAGGGGGAATATCCATATACTTGTAAATAATTCCCGAGTAGAAATCCACGTTCGGATAGATTGGCTTTCCTTTTTTCTCCACAAGTTCACGAATTATTGTATTTTCTATTGATTCCGCTATATCGTACCAGTGCATATCCCCTTTTGCTTCTGCGAGTTGCCTGGAGAGCTGCTTGAATACCGTGCCCCTGGGGTCATAAGTCTTGTATACCCGGTGCCCGAAGCCCATGATCTTTTCTTTCTTTGCGATTTTTTCGAGCACAAATTTCTCTGCATTTTCCGGAGAGGCAATCCCTTCGATCATGATCATGACTTCTGCCCTTGCCCCTCCGTGCAGAGGGCCTTTAAGGGTACAGAGTCCGGAAACAACAGCCGAATACAGGTCTGAAAGAGTAGAAGCGGTAACTCTTGACGAGAAGGTGGAAGCGTTTAGCTCGTGTTCGGCACTGAGGATGAAGTCTTTTTCCATGACCTCGGCTTCCAGCTGACTTGGCTTGCTTCCTCTTATCATGTACAGGAAGTTAGCTCCGTGGGAGAGGGATGGGTCAGGGGGCACAGGTTCTTTTCCGTTTGCGATTCTATAATACGCAGCAACTATGGTTGGGATCTTGGCAATTAACCGTATAGCTTTTCTCATATTTCCTTCAGGAGAGCTGTCGTTAATGTCCGGATCGAACTGTGATATAAAAGAAACGATTGTACGCAGCGCTTCCATAGAGTCAATATTGAAATTGCACATGCGGATAACGTCAATCACCTCCCTGTTGATTTCACGTTCCCCATGCAGGCGGGCTGAGAATTCGGCAAGCTCCTGATCTCCGGGGAGTTCTCCCAGGATAAGCAGATAGGAAACTGCATCATAGGGAAGTTCAACCAGCTGGTTAATGTCTACCTCCCTGTATTTCAGAATGCCCTCCAACCCGTCGATGAAACATATATTTTTACTCATTTTCTACCTCACAGTTATGCCTAGAGGATTTTCAAAAAACTTTGAAGTTTGGGGAATCCTCTGCTTATACGTGGAAGAGTTTAACGCGAAGGGCCTTATAAGACCCAAAAATAGGGTGACAATGCATTCCTATTATCGTCGAATAAGTATATTAAATTTGTTGAAATTGTATCTCAAAATCATTATAATTATTTTTTATATCTTAAGGAAGTTACGGATTTAAACCGCCTGGTTATATTAAATCTGAAGTTTGCTATTTTCAGGATACCGTCTTCCTCAAAACGCGCGGAATAATAAAAATAACTCTCTTCCCGATCAGGTAAAAGAAAAGGTTCCAAAAAAGTAGGAAGCTTTATGTAAAGCCTGTGAAACCTTTTCAAAAAGATTTTCAATGCAGTTCCGGGATCTTAACCTATTATTTTTTCTTCACCGAATCCCGCAGGAACTTATGTAAAATCCCGCCATTCATATAGTATTCTATCTCCACAACCGAATCCAGCCTCAAGATTACCTGAAACCGAATCTCTTCCCCATTTTCATTCTTTGCCCTTACTGTAAGCTCTCCATGAGGCTCCATATATTCAATGCCCAGAATATCATAGCTCTCCTTTCCTGTGAGGCCCAGAGTATCGGCATTTTCGCCTTCTTTAAACTGCAGCGGAAGGACTCCCATGCCGACAAGATTGCTTCTGTGGATACGCTCGAAAGACTCGGCGATAACTGCTTTTACTCCGAGCAGGAATGTACCTTTGGCTGCCCAGTCCCTGGAACTGCCTGTCCCGTACTCCCTTCCTGCAATAACTACCAGAGGAATATTATTTTCCGCATAAAGCATAGCTGCTTCATAAATCGGGATTCCTCCGCAGGATTCCTCAGGGAAGTCCTCTTTCCGGGGATGGTATAAAGTCCAGCCTCCCTCCCTGGCTACGAACCTGTTCCTGAGCCGGATATTCCCGAAGGTTCCGCGCATCATTACCTCGTGGTTACCCCTGCGAGACCCATATGAATTGAAGTCTTCAGGGCTCACGCCCCAGGAGATCAGGTACCTGCCTGCAGGACTATCTGGCGGGATGTCCCCGGCAGGGGAGATGTGATCTGTGGTAATACTGTCCCCGAAAAGGGCCAGGACTCTTGCGTTCTTTATATCCTCCGGCGAAGGCGCAGTAAGTGGAAAATCCACAAAATACGGAGGCTCCTGAATATATGTGGACATCGGATTCCAATCATATAGGGTCCCGGCCGGGGCTTCCAGTTCTTTCCAGAGTTTGGGGCCTTCCAGGGCACCGGAATATTCTTTTTCGAACATTGAAGGTTTGATACTGCTCTTTTCAATATCCCTGATTTCCTTCTCTGCAGGCCAGATATCCTTCAGGTAAACAGGGCGCCCGTTGGGGTCATAAGCAAGGGGATCAGTTTCAAAGTTAATATTTACGGTACCTGCGACTGCATAGGCCACAACAAGAGGCGGAGAAGCAAGGTAGTTTGCCCGAACAAGCGGATTAATCCGCCCTTCGAAGTTCCGGTTTCCGCTGAGTACGGCTGCAACAGTAAGGTCATTTTCCTCAATTTCCTTAGCAACGTTTTCAGGTAAAGGCCCGCTATTCCCTATACAGGTGGTACAGCCGTAACCAACCTGATGGAACCCCAGAGCTTCGAGGTATGGCAAAAGGCCTGCGGTTCTCAAATATTCCGTAGCTACCCTTGAACCAGGAGAGAGGCTTGTTTTCACGAAAGGCCTGATGTGCAGGCCCTTTTCTACAGCCTTTTTTGCGAGCAGCCCGGCCCCTATCAGGACTGAAGGGTTTGAGGTATTGGTACAGGAAGTAATTGCTGCAATCACTACGGAGCCATGTGTTACCCTGAAGGCCTTTTCCGGAGATTCCACTATTTCCTCTTCCGCGCCAAGGGTTTCAGGCTCTTCTACAGGCGTTCCTCCTTCCCCTATCCAGCGCTGGTAAGCAGGGTCTCTGGAAAGTTCAAGTCCTGACTCTTTCTTTCGAATAAAAGTCTGCTGCATTATTTCACGGTAGTTTTCTGGCACCTCATTCAGGAAGAGCTGATCCTGGGGACGCTTCGGGCCTGCAAGACAGGGCTTTACCGTGCTCATGTCAAGTTCCAGGGTACTGCTGAAGATGGGATCGGGCCTGTGAACCGAATAGAGAAGATCCTGGGCTTCCAGATATTTTTTCACAAGGTCAACCTGCTCTTCGCTCCTGCCGGTTCTTCGCAGGTAATCGAGAGTCTCGGCATCTGGCGGGAAAATTCCAAGGGTTGCCCCGTACTCAGGAGCCATATTGGAGATCGTTGCCCTATCCGGAAGACTCAGTGAGTTTAATCCGGGCCCGTAGAATTCCACGAATTTGCCGACAACTCCCTTTTTTCTCAGGATTTTCGTAATTGTCAGAACAATATCGGTAGCAGTGACTCCCTGAGCAGGTTTTCCGTAGAGCTTGAAACCCACGACTTCAGGCACAGGCATGTAGTAAGGCTGCCCGAGCATTACGGCTTCGGCTTCTATGCCTCCAACTCCCCAGCCGAGTACTCCAATTCCGTTGATCATCGTTGTATGGGAATCTGTCCCTACAAGCGTGTCAGGAAATGCAGACAGCTCCCCTTCTTTCTCCTTGAGATGCACAAGCGGGGTCAGGTACTCAAGATTCACCTGATGGATAATTCCCCTTCCAGGAGGCACGACTCTGAAATTGTCAAAGGCTTTCTGGGCCCAGCGCAGGACGGAATAGCGTTCCGTGTTGCGTTCAAACTCCTTTTTCTCATTTTCCTCAAGGGCGTATGCAGTGCCGTAAGAATCGACCTGGACCGAATGGTCAATAACAAGGTCGGCAGGGATAACAGGGTTTATCTTCGTGGGATCGCCTCCCAGGCGCTGCATTGCCGAGCGGAGGGCTGCCAGGTCTACTACGGCAGGAACGCCTGTGAAGTCCTGCATAATTACCCTTGACGGAATGAACGGGATATCCCTGTCACTTACATTTTCAGTGCTCCAGCGGGCAAGAGCCTCCACATCCTCGGTAGTTATTATATGTTTCTCAGTGTCCGCATGCCTGAGCAGGGATTCCAGCAGGATCCTTATGGAGTAAGGAAGCAAGGAAATCCCCTCAAAACCCTTTTCTTCCAGTTTCCCTAATCTGTAAATCCTAGCTTTTCCGGCAGCTGTTTCAATAGTATCTCTTACCCCAAACGGGTCCGGACCTTCTCTCATATATTTCTTACCTCCAGCAAAAATATGAAATTAAAACTATGATTATAGATTTTCTCTTTATCGTATGAAAGCCCCATCTTATCCTCAGACTATTTTATTCCTTCGGGTTTAGTATCTCCTTTTATATACAGGGGTTTAATGAACTGACAGGTTGCCCTCTGCTTTTCCCCGGAATCCCCGAAAACTGTGTCCTAACTAAATTATATGTTAACCAGTATAATAATTGTTGATTTTTTCTCTAGCTTAAAGTACATTGCTCTTTATACACTGCCTCTCTAACCTGTATTTTTCAGATTACAGCAGTTAAGGAAAAAAAGAAAGGAAAGAACAATTAAAAGTCGATTAAGAAAAAAAATGGATTTACAAAGTCTCAGAGCCCTGAAACCGCCTCAATCCTCAAGCCATCTGAACTCTGAAGCGATTTGAATCCTGAAGCTGTCTGAAACTTCTGCATTTTCAAAATTAAATAAAAATCCGGACTTCTATCCTGTCCGGAATACCTGAAATTAAAAAAGGTGAAACTGCTTATTCCTCAGCAGTTCCGATTGTTACGGTATACTCAAAGTTCTCGGTATTTTCGGGAAAGATTGAAAGCGTCCATTTTCCCGCAGCTCCCGGAGCGGAATAGGTTTCCACGAAGGTTGTGGTTCCTCCCTGGTAACTTCCCTGGTCATTAGTTTCCATACCACCCGCAATTCGGGAGGAAATATATGGAACAGGATACGGCGGCTGAGGATATGTATCATCCACTATGTTTATGGAGCCGCTATATTTTGTGTTTACAGGGGTAGGGGTAACCTCATTTCCTGATGGGTCTATCAGGCTCACGTTAAAGGAAGGCGTAAGATCCCGGTTTCCTCCGGTGGTATACAGACCGTACCCATACTGGTAAGCTTTAATCTCCAGAGTGATAGGGCCGTCTGTTTCGGCTTCAAAAGTATTCTCATAAGGCTCTTCCGGAACCGGGAGGATGCGGAAACTCAGGGGCACCATGCCTTCGTATTCGCGAATCCCCGGGTCGTCAATATTCAGGTCAAGGCTACCGCTGTAGCTGCCCTTTGCATCAGCCGGAACCGCAAGTGTCAGTTTCACGATAGCTGTCTGTCCGGCTTTTATTTTTTCAGGGGCCTCCACCCTTATCGCATCGTCTCCGAAAGCCTGCTGCGGCATTCCTGTAGAGGAAGAGGAAGCCACGTCTTCAGCGTAAATAATGCCCCCTGCTTCAGTAAGCTCAGGGGAAATTGCAATATCTTTATCGCCCGTATTCCTGAGCTTTATTTCATAAGTATAATTCTCCCCGGCCTCTACAAGATCGTTCACATAAGGTGTAAGGATCTGGACTGAAGGCCTGACCCATACCTGTACGTTCAGTTGCATTGTTCCCGGGAAATTCGGATAATAGCCAGCTATATCCCCTTCAGGCACCTTTTCCGTGAAAGCAATGAGTACGGCATAGTTTCCAAGGTCGGCATCTTCGGGCATGTTCACATCTACCTGAAATTCCTGTTTTTCTCCGGGCTTCAGAGCCTTTTGAGAGGGACTTATACTTATCCAGCTTTTATTCATGAAATTTTCCGTGTAAGGAGTGATTAAAGGTTCCGGCTTTAAGTTAATTGTCTTGTT
>CAZSVY010000295.1:0-3018 GCA_964610495.1 uncultured Methanosarcinales archaeon | reverse complement strand
AATTATTCCGACCAGAAGTAAAACTCTCTCTTCCCCTATCGGAAAGCGGCTTTAATGGTGAATTTTGGTGAAAAAAGATCTTATGGACATTCTGGCCTGCCCTGTATGCAAGGGCGACCTGATTTTGAACGTTGTCGAAGAAAACGAAGAAGAGGTCATTTCCGGAACCCTCTACTGCCCTGTATGCAAAGAGCACTATCCAATAGATGAGGGGATCCCGAATTTGCTTCCTCCTGACCTCAGGAACTGATGTGAGGGTTAAACTTGCAGCAGATATTCCAGAATGTTATTATCAACCGACAGGAAATAAACTCAATTGAGTTTGAAAAGGAAAGCGTTGAGATTTCTCTTTCTCCCGGCGGAGAGGAAACCTTTGAAGTCCTGATCACAAACTACGGGTCCCCTACTCATATCCATTTCTCAGTAAGTGATGAATTAAAAGGCCAGATCACTTTTCTTAGGGATAACCCGTACGTGCTTCAAAAAGAATACGTTTCCGCAGTTGCAAGAATCCCGCAAGAAGGCAGGGTGCTTACAAAAGGGCAGGTCTATATCACAGCAGGTTATGGCTCAAGAAAGAAAGGTTTTCCAGTCCAGCTTGGAAAAGTTGAATCAAAGCCGCAGGAACACTCGAAGGATGAGACCTATCCAGGAGATGAAGAAGAGGAATTGAATTCTCAAAAGCCCTCAGTTGTACTGCCTGTAAAGAGGATATCTCGCCCGAAATCAGGACGAGAAAAAGGTTCTGGTGCGTTTTCGTCTTTTATTCGTAAAAGTTTTACAGGAGGCTTTCCAGCTTCCACGGGAAGAAAAACCCATAATGTAAGTGGAAATGAAAAACTTCCTCTGAGTATGGCCTTTGGAGGCTTTTTACTGCTTATAGGCTTATTCTTCCTCTACTTTATTCTGCCAGCGGGCCTGCAGTTTAAAGTAAGCTTTGCCCAGTCGCTTTTATTTTCAATCCTTTTTGTGACCTGTATGACATATATCCTGCTAAAAATTGCAGAAGAAGGTTAAACCCTCAGGAAGACCCGGTTTCGAACCTGATACTTCCACCCATAATTTCAGGTTCCTAACTGAGAAAGCACGGAAAAATTTATCCCGAATACCCGTAATCGCGGGGTCGCCGAAAGACCTGGAGAATTGTACTTTTTTGTACTTTTTTCTCCCTCCTTCCGTGTTTTCCTGCCGCCGTCACTTCACATCACTAATTTACAAAAATAGTTCATTTTTTATGCAGGTCTATTCTTTTACTTTTACTTCTTATTTGAGCCTGTTCTTTTTTAAAAGTAGAGAGTGTTTTTTATATCATGACGATATTGGTATTGTGTTCGTACCAAAGGATTAATGACAGATTTCCTACGCGTTATTAATTTGATTATTTTCCTGTTTAATTCCATGTAATTATCCTTTAGTCTAAAACCGCTATTAGGAAAACTATTGAGGAAGCTTACCCATGAAGTATATCGTAGTTACCGGTGGGGTGATGAGCGGGCTTGGAAAAGGCATTACCATCGCATCCATTGGCAGAAACCTTAAAAACAAAGGCTATAAAGTTACGGCTATCAAGATCGACCCTTACATCAATATTGATGCAGGTACCATGAGCCCCTACCAACACGGGGAAGTCTTTGTGCTCAAGGACGGAGGTGAAGTTGACCTGGATCTTGGGAATTACGAGCGATTCCTTGACACGGAACTTACAAGGGACCATAACCTTACCACAGGCAAGATTTACCAGGAAGTAATTTCCAAAGAGAGGAGAGGTGACTATCTCGGAAAAACCGTCCAGATTATTCCCCATGTCACAAATGAGATCAAAAACAGGATCAGGAAGGTCGCGGCCCGGAGTGGGGCTGATATCTGTCTTGTTGAAATCGGAGGGACTGTCGGGGACATTGAGAGCATGCCTTTCCTTGAGGCTGTACGCCAGATGCACAGGGAAGAGCCTTCCGAAAATATCGTATTTATTCATGTAACTCTTGTTATGGAAGACCTTCAGGGTGAACAAAAAACCAAACCCTCCCAGCACTCTGTAAAGGAACTCCGTGCCCTTGGTCTCAGCCCTGAAGTGATCGTTGCAAGGTCAAAAACTCCTCTTCAGGAAAGTGCCAAAGAGAAAATCGCGCTCTTTTGTGACGTGCCCCAGGAACTGGTTATCAGCGCGTATGATGCCGACGACATTTATGAAGTGCCTCTTGTTATAGAAGAGCAGGGATTGACCACCCAGCTCATGAAACACCTGCAACTGGAATCAGGTGTCGAAAACGGTGGGTGGAAAGAGATGGTCGCAAGGATGAAATCCACAACCAATATGGTCAAACTGGCAATCGTCGGAAAATATACTAATCTTGAGGATTCTTATCTCAGCATCCTTGAAGCGGTCAAGCACGGAGGAATTGATAACAGGTGCAGGGTTGAAGTCAATATGGTTGAAGCCGAAACTCTGGAAGAAGATCCGGCTGAGATTGAGAAGCTGATACAGTACGATGGGATTCTTATTCCGGGCGGTTTTGGCGGGCGCGGCACCGAAGGCAAAATGCTGGCAATCAAGTTCGCCAGAGAAAACGATATCCCATTCCTCGGAATTTGCCTGGGCATGCAGCTTGCTGTCATCGAGTTTGCCAGGAATGTGGCTAAACTTGAAAAGGCAAACAGTACGGAATTTGACGAAGATACCCCTTATCCTGTAATTGATATCCTGCCTGAGCAAACCGGTGTTGCGGACATGGGCGGAACTATGCGCCTTGGAGACTATGAGGCTATCCTTAAAGAAGGCTCGATTGCCGCAAAAATCTACGGAACCAATTACATTGTCGAACGTCACCGCCACAGGTACGAGGTTAACCCTGAGTTCGTGGACAGGCTTGAGTCTTTTGGCATTGTCTTTTCCGGCAAAAACAAAAACAGGATGGAGATTGCCGAGATTCCTGACAAACGTTTCTTCTTTGGTTCCCAGTTCCACCCCGAGTTCAGGTCAAGGCCGGGAAGGCCGTCTCCCCCATTCAATGGGCTTGT